>NZ_JAAGPK010000022.1:0-76775 GCF_017104685.1 Burkholderia sp. Tr-20355
TCCGAGCGTGACCAGCACGTTGCGCGCGCCGCCGGCCTGCAGCGCACGCGCGGCGGTTTCCGCCTCCGCCGGGTCGCGCACCGGCAGCGCGGTCAGCGCGGCCGCCTCGACCTCGTTCGGGATCAGGTAATCGACGAGCGGCAGCCAGCCCGCCGGCAGCGGCGCGACGGCCGGCGCCGGATTGAGCACCACCGTGCGGCCGAGCCGCCGCCCGGCCGACAGCGCCGCGAATACGGCGTCCGGCGGCGTTTCGAGCTGGCAGATCAGCACGTCGGCCGACGCCAGCGCGGCCTCGTGCCGTGCAACCGTCGCGGGCGTGACCTCGCCGTTGCCGCCCGCGACGATCACGATCGCGTTCTGGCTCGCGTCGTCGACGACGATCAGCGCGACGCCGGTCGACGCCGACGCGCTCGTCGCGAGCCCGGTGCAGTCGATGCCCTCGGCTTCCAGGCCCGCGCGCAATGCCGCGCCGTGCGCATCCGCGCCGACGCAACCGATCATCGCGACCTGCGCACCGAGCCGCGCGGCGGCGACGGCCTGGTTGCCGCCCTTGCCGCCGGCCGCCTGGGCAAACGCATGCCCGGCGAGCGTTTCGCCCGGCAGCGGCAGCCGCGGCGCCCGCACGACGAGATCCATGTTGAGGCTGCCGACCACCGTGACGCGGCCGGCACCCGCTGCAAGCGCCGTCATGCGCGGCCGCCCGACGCGGGCGGCTCGCGATAGACCGCCGTCGACTCGCGCAGCACGAGGCGCGGCGACACCACGCGACGACGGCTCGGCACGGCCGTCGAGCCACCGCCGATCCTCTCGATCAGCGTCTGCGCGGCCATTTCGCCGAGCGCGCGCACCGACTGGCCGACCGTCGACAGCGCGGGATACGTGTAGCGGGAAAACTCGATGTCGTCGAAACCGATGATCGAGCAGTCGTCGGGCACGCGCAGCCCGCGCTCGGCCGCCGCGCGCAGCGCGCCGACGCCCATCAGGTCGTTGCCCGCGAAAATCGCGCTCGGCCGCACCGATTCGAACAGCCGCGACGCCGCGTGATAGCCGCCGAGGCACGAGAAGTCGCTTTCCGCGATCGCGCCCGGCACGATGTCGACGCCGCGCTCGGCCATCGCGCGGATGAAGCCGTGCACGCGCATCGCGCTGACGGCCGTGTCGGTCGGCCCCGTGATGCAGCCGATCTTCGCGTGCCCGAGTTCGAGCAGGTGGCGCGTCGCGAGGTACGCGCCGCGCTCGTGGTCGATCTGCACGAGGTCGGCCGCAAGCCCCTCGATGTTGCGGTCGACGACGACGAGCGGCGCATGGATATCCGCGAGCGTCTGTGCGAGCACCGCATCCTCGCCGGCCGATGCGACGATCAGCCCGTCGATGCGCTTTTCCTGCAGCACGCGCAGGTAGTTGCGCTGCTTCACGGGATCGTCGTCCGAATTGCAGAAGAACACGCAATAGCCGTTGGCCGCGCACTGATCCTCGATGCCGCGCGCAAGCTCCGCGAAGTACGGATTCGTGCTGTTCGGCACGACGAGGCCGATGGTCGCCGTCGCCCGCGCCTTCAGCGAGCGCGCCACGGCCGACGGCACGTAATTGAGCTCGCGGATTGCGCCCTCGACCTTCGCACGCACATCCGCGGACACCGGCCGCGAATTGTTCACCACGTGCGAGACGGTCGTAAACGACACGCCCGCCATGGCTGCCACATCCTTGATCGTCGCCATTTCCCGTTTCTCTCTGGTCTGTTCTGTCTGTCTTTCTACCGCGCGCGCGCCCGCCGGCTGCGATACGTATCGAGCACGACGGCCACCACGATCACCGCGCCGGTGATGATCCGTTTCGTCGGCTCGTTCGCCCCGATCTGCGCCAGCCCCGCGGCCAGCACGGAGATGATCAACACGCCGAAGAACGTGCTGATCACCGAGCCGCGCCCGCCCATCAGGCTCGTGCCGCCGATCACGACGGCCGCGATGACCTGCAGTTCGAGACCCGCGCCCGCGTTCGGATCGGCCGCCTCGAGCCGCGAAATCTGGAACAGCGACGCAAGCCCCGCGAGCGCCCCCATCAACGCGAATACGAGAATTTTATACGGACGCGGGTTAACCCCGGCAAGTCGGACGGCTTCTTCGTTCGTGCCGATCCCGACGAGGTAGCGCCCGAACACCGTGCGCGTGAGCACGAACTGGGCCGCGATCATCACCGCGACCGCGATCAGGAACGCCGGCGAGATGCCGAGCGCGATCGGGTTCGACAGGAAATCGAACGCGTCGCCGATATACGCCGTCCGCGAATTCGTCAGCTGGTACGCGAGGCCGCGCGCGGCCTCCAGCACGCCGAGCGACACGATGAACGACGGAATCCGCCAGCCGACCGTGACCGCCCCCGTCAGCGCCCCCGTGACGGTCGCGACCGCGATCCCGATCAGCGCGGCCGGCAGCGGCCCCCACTGCCATTTCAGCGCGGCGACGCTGACCATCGACGCGGCGAGCGCGAGCACCGAGCCGACCGACAGGTCGATCCCGGCGATGATCAGCACGAAGGTCATCCCGACCGACATCACGACGAGATCGGGAATCTGGTTCGCGATCGTGCTGAACGTATCGTAGGTCAGGAAATGCGAGCTCAACACCGAAAACAGCGCGATCATCGCGGCGAGCGCACCGGCGAGCCCGAGATAGTTCGACAGGCCGAGGCGCGTGCCGGACAGCGTGCGCGCGCGGCGCCCCGTCACGTCCTGCTGGGCGCCTGCGTCGGTCGGGGATACGGGAGGCTGGGTCATTGCTGGGGTCCTGTCGTCGAATTGCCGGGGGCGGCGCCTGGCGCCTGCCCCGCGTCCGGATGTTGCGCGCCGCCCGGCGGCGTCTCGCGGCCGAAGCCGGCGAATGCCGCGGCCAGCAGCGCATCCTGGGTCCAGTTGCCGCGCTCGAACACGGCGGTCATGCGGCCGGCCGACATCACGCCGATCCGGTCGCAGATCAGCATCAGCTCGCGCAGGTCGCTCGACACGACGACGAGCGACCGGCCTTCGCGCGCGAGCGCGCCCATCAGCGTGTAGATCTCGAATTTGGCGCCGACGTCGATCCCGCGCGTCGGCTCGTCGAACAGCAGCACGCCCATGTCGCGGGCGAGCCAGCGGCCGATCACGACCTTCTGCTGGTTGCCGCCCGACAGCTCGCCGACCGCCTGCGCCGCACCGTGCGTGCGGATCCGCAACGCGTCGATCTGCCGCTCGGCAAGCGCCGTCTCGCGCGTGGCATCGACGACGCCACCGCGTGCGAGCCGGTCGAGCTGGCCGAGCGACACGTTCGCGGTGATCGACTGCGACAGCAGCAGCCCTTCACCCTTGCGATCCTCGGTAATCAGCGCGATGCCCAGCTTCACCGCGTCGACGGGGGAATCGATCTTCGCCGGCTTGGGCGGCTGGCCGACCGCGATCGTCCCCGCATCCGGCGTATCGGCGCCGTAGATCAGCCGCAGCAACTCGGTGCGTCCCGCGCCGATCAAGCCCGAGATGCCGAAGATCTCGCCCGCGCGCACCTCGAGCGACACGTCGCGCACGGCCGTCCCGCGCGTGAGCCCCGACACGACGAGCCGCGGCGCGCCGATACGGCGCTCGCCGAGATCGATTTGCTCGCCGATCTCGCGCCCGACCATCAGCGTGACGAGCCCGTCGGACGTCGTCGCGGCCATGTCGCCCGCGTGCACGAGCCGGCCGTCGCGCAGCACCGCGACGCGCTCGGCGACGCGCGCGAGCTCCTCGAGACGGTGCGAGATATAGACGATCGCGACGCCGCGCGCCTTCAGCCGGTCGATCTGGTCGAACAGCAGCTCGACTTCGCGCGCGGTCAGCATCGCGGTCGGCTCGTCGAGAATCAGCACGCGGCAGTCGCCGATCAGGTTGCGCGCGATCTCGACCATCTGCTGATGGCCGATGCCGAGTGCGCCGACCGGCGTATCGGGATCGACCGCATCGAGCCCGACCTGTGCCATCGCGGCCCGCGCGTCCTCGCGCAGCCGCGCGCGATCGATGATCCCGAAGCGCCGCGGCAGGCGGTTCAGGAACAGGTTTTCGGCGACCGTCAGCGTCGGCAGCAGGTTCAGCTCCTGCATCACCATGCGCACGCCGAGCGCCTCGGCCTGCGTGCGGCTCGCCGGCGCGTAGGCGTGGCCGCCGAGCTGCATCGTGCCGGTGGTCGGATCGACGAGCCCGCCGATGATCTTCGACAGCGTGCTCTTGCCGGCGCCGTTCTCGCCCGTCAGCGCGAGCGCCTGGCCCGCCTCGAGCGTCAGCGTGACATCGGCGAGCACGGGTTCGCCATAGGTCTTGCCGATGCCGGATACGGACAGCACGGGTTGGGCTGAACGGGAGGGTTGGAAGGTCGGTTCCATCGCGATCCTGATTGCGGCCGCGCGCACGCGGCGCGCGGGTATGACGCTCACAAGTGCATGTGCATGCAGTGGCCGTGATCGCGCTCACTCCGGATAACGGCCGCCACGCCGGATTCTTGAGGGCGGCGGCCGGACCGGAGTCGCGTTACTTCGTCACGAGATCCACCGGCGTCTCGACCACGCCGGACATGTCGGCCTGCTTGCGATGCTCGGCGATCGCCTTCAGCGCCGTGTCGATGCCGAATACGGCCTGCTTCGCCGCGTACTGATCGGCGGTCGCGAGCACGCGGCCGTCCTTCAGCATCGGCTTGATCGCGTTGATGTTGTCGTAGCCGACCACGAGCACCTTGCCCTGCTTGCCGGCCGCGCGCACGGCCGACACGGCGCCGATCGCCATGTTGTCGTTGCCGCACAGCAGCGCCTTCAGGTTCGGGTATTCGTTGAGCATCGCGGCAGCCACCGCATTGCCCTTGTCGATTTCCCATTCGCCCGACTGCACGGACACCACCTTCATCCCGCCCGCCTTCATCGCGTCCTGGAAGCCGGCCGTGCGCTGCTGTGCGTTGGTCGTCGTCGACACGCCTTCGACGATGCCGACCTGGTCGCCCGCCTTCAGCCGCTTCGCAAGGTAGTCGCCGATCTTGCGCGCCCCCTTGCGGTTGTCCGGGCCGACGAACGGCACGTTCAGGTTCTTCGACTTCAGCACGTCGGGATCGAGCCGGTTGTCGATGTTCACGACGACGATGCCCGCATCGACGGCTTTCTTCACGACCGGCACGAGTGCCTTCGAGTCGGCCGGCGCGAGCACGATCGCATCGACCTTCGACACGATCATCTGCTCGACGATGCGGATCTGGTTCGCGGTGTCGGTCTCGTCCTTGATGCCGTTGGTGATCAGGTCGAACTGATTCGCGTTGTGCTTCTGGTAATCCTTCGCGCCGGTTTCCATGGTCAGGAAGAACTCGTTGGCGAGCGACTTCATCACGAGCGCGACCTTCGGCTTGGCCGCGGACTGCGCGTGGACGGCCGGGGCGGCGGCGACCGCGACGGCGGCGAGCGCGGCGGTCAGGAAGCGACGGCGAAAGCGGACATTCATACACATCTCCTGGCGACTGGCCCGTCGGGCCGGACTGTTGTTTTAATGTGAGCAAACGTTTGCGCCACACTACCCGGGCAATGGCCATCAATGCTGCTGTCGGTACCACGGAATGGAAGCGAGGCAGACGGCCGACTGCCTGGCGCGTGCTGTCGTTGACGCGCCACCGCCGGCGGGACGCCGGCGGAGTGAAGGCTATGCTGTACCGATTCGCTTCGCCGCGCAACCTGTCTGATCAATATTTAAGGGTTTATTCGGAGTGTGCGATCGGGCTGCACGACGCGCAAATGCGACAGTCGCGGCTTGCCGCGCATCACGCAGGGTCCTGCGGCGCAGGCGTCGCTTCATCGACCGACGGCGGCTCGCCGAAGCGGTTCGCATGCGGCGTACCGGCGATGAAACCGTTCATCACGAACAACGCGATCGCACCGACGATCGGCACGACGAGCAGCAGCGCCCACCACCCCGACTTGTCGATGTCGTGCAGCCGCTTCACGGTAACCGCCAGCCACGACCACGTTGCCACGACGGCGATCGCGCCGGCGACGAGCGCCACTGCCAGCGGCAGATCGTCGTCCGGTGAACCGCGCGAACCGGCATCGAGGAACGCGCCGATCAACCCGGAAACCAGCGAGTAGATCCACCACGGCAGGCGCTCGGTCCGGCCTTTGAAGGAAAAGAGAAACCATGTCGGATTCATTGCTCGCCCCTTCGTCGTGCGGCGTGAACGCCCGCCATCAGACCATGCACGCGCATTGAATCATATCTTCCGAATCATGGCCCGGCCGAGAGGCCGAAACCGGATCGACGCGCTCGCCCGTGCCGTCTCTGGTTGTTCTGTCGGCAGGAGAACGCATGCTGAACGCCGCATCCGGCGAAGGGCCCGGCCGGGAGCGGCGGGCACAGCCGATGGTTCGATGAATCAGGTCATCGCGCCGGCGGCCATTTCGCCGCCGCCGGATGTTCGGTGCCGTGCGCGCACGGCGCGCCATCCGCGGCAACGGCCCGGACGGCGCGCGAGGCGCGCAACCGTCAAACGGCTTCGCGCAACAGCCCCGCGATTTCCGCTTCGTTCAGGTGCGGCGCGAACATCTCGATCAGCCGGTACGCATAGGCGCGCAGGAACGCGCCCTTGCGCAGCCCGACGCGCGTCGTGCTCGCCTCGAACAGGTGCTGCGTATCGAGCGCGACGAGCCCGGTGTCGCGCTGCGGATCGTAGGCCATTGCAGCGACGACGCCGATCCCCATCCCGAGTTCGACGTAGGTCTTGATCACGTCCGCGTCGATCGCGGTCAGCACGACGTCCGGCACGGCGCCCGCCTGCGTGAACGCCTGGTCGATGTGCGAGCGGCCCGTGAAGTCCTGGTCGTACGTGATGATCGGATACTCGGCGATTTCCTCGAGCGTCAGGTTCTCGCGGCCGACGAGCGGATGGCCCTTCGGCACGACGACCGTGTGATGCCACGAATAGCACGGGAACGTCACGATGTCCGGATAGCGGTCGAGCGCCTCGGTCGAGATGCCGAGATCGGCTTCGCCGTTCAGGATCATCTGCGCGATCTGCTGCGGGCTGCCCTGGCGCAACGCCAGATGCACCTTCGGGAACACCTCGGTGAACTGCCGGATCACCTTCGGCAGCGCGTAGCGCGCCTGCGTGTGCGTCGTCGCGACGACGAGGTGGCCGCTGTCCTGGTCGGCGAACTGGCGCGCGACGCGGCGCAGGTTCTCGGCGTCGAGCAGCATCCGCTCGATCAGCTGGTGCACCGCCTTGCCGGGCTCCGTGAGCCCCGTCAGCCGTTTGCCGCGCCGAATGAAGATGTCGACGCCCAGTTCATCCTCGAGATCCTTGATCTGCTTCGACACGCCCGACTGCGACGTATACAGCACGTTCGCGACTTCCGTCAGGTTCATGTTCTGGCGCACCGCTTCGCGCACGAACCGCAATTGCTGAAAATTCATGGGTATGCCTCTTAGGCTGTCGTTGTTTGATTGTCGATTCGGAGCATGTCCCGCCCCCTGCCCTGTATTGTCTCGTCAACGCGCGGGAAAGACACGCACCGCGCGCGGCACGGCCGTCGCACCGTCGCCGACCTGCAGCGACAGCGCACGCCATGCATCGCGATCCAGTTCCGCCTCGAGCGCGCCGCCCGCGCGCGCCTCAAGCTCCACGCGCACCGAACCGCCGAGCGGGATCACGCGGCGCACGTCCACCGCGATGCCGTCCCGGTGCCCTTCGCCCGCCGGCCACAGCTGCAGGTCGTGCGGTCGCACGTAGGCATTCGCGGGGCCCGCGAAATCGGCGTCGACCTCGATCGGCGCGGCCGCGCCCTCGGCCACGAAGCCGCGCCCGGCCACCGTGCCCGGCAGCCGGTTCGCCGCGCCGAGGAACTCGTACACGAACGCGCTTTGCGGATGATCGTAGACGTCCTGCGGGCTGCCGACCTGCTCGACGTGGCCGCGGTTCAGCACGACGATGCGGTCCGCGACTTCCAGCGCCTCCTCCTGGTCGTGCGTGACGAAGATCGTCGAGATGTGCAGGTCGTCGTGCAGCCGGCGCAACCAGCCGCGCAGCTCCTTGCGGACCTTCGCGTCGAGCGCGCCGAACGGCTCGTCGAGCAGCAGCACCTTCGGCTCGACCGCGAGCGCGCGGGCGAGCGCGATACGCTGGCGCTGGCCGCCCGACAGTTCGGACGGATAGCGCTGCGCGAGCCAGTCGAGCTGCACCAGTTTCAGCAACTCGTGCACCTTCTCGCGGATCACGGCTTCCGACGGCCGCTCGCGGCGCGGCTTCACGCGCAGCCCGAACGCGACGTTCTCGAATACGGTCATGTGGCGGAACAGCGCGTAGTGCTGGAACACGAAGCCGACCTGGCGGTCGCGCGCGCCGACCGACGCGACGTCGAGCCCCTGCAGCACGACCTGGCCGGCGTCCGCGTGCTCGAGGCCCGCGATCACGCGCAGCAGCGTGGTCTTGCCGCAGCCGGACGGCCCGAGCAGCGCGACCAGCTCGCCCGGCGGAAAGTCGAGCGAGACGTTGTCGAGCGCCGTGAAATCGCCGAAGCGCTTCTGAAGGTTACGGACGGTGATACCCATTCTGGTTGCCTCTTTACGATTTCGACGAAACGGCGGCGGGGCCGGCATGTGCGGGCGCGGTGTCGCTGGCGCCGGCCAGTTCGGCGGCGAGATGACGCTCGGCGATCAGCTTCAGCGCGAGCGTGACGAGCGCGAGCAGCGCGAGCACCGACGCCACCGCGAACGCCGCCGCGAAGTTGTATTCGTTGTACAGGATCTCGACGTGCAGCGGCATCGTGTCGGTCTGGCCGCGGATATGGCCCGACACGACCGACACCGCACCGAACTCGCCCATCGCGCGCGCATTGCACAGGATCACGCCGTACAGCAGGCCCCACTTCACGTTCGGCAGCGTCACGCGGCGGAAGATCTGCCAGCCCGACGCGCCGAGCACACGCGCGGCCTCCTCCTCGTCGGTGCCTTGCGCCTGCATCAGCGGGATCAGCTCGCGCGCGACGAACGGGAACGTGACGAAGATCGTCGCGAGCACGATGCCCGGCACCGCGAAGATGATCTGCACGTCGTGGTTCTGCAGCCACGGCCCGAGCCAGCCCTGCGCGCCGAACAGCAGCACGTACACGAGGCCCGAGATCACCGGCGACACCGAGAACGGCAGGTCGATCAGCGTCGTCAGCAGCGCCTTGCCGCGGAATTCGAACTTCGCGATCGCCCACGACGCGCACACGCCGAACACGAGGTTCAGCGGCACGGCGATCACGGCGACGGTCAGCGTCAGCTTGATCGCCGACCACGCGTCGGGATCGGCCAGCGATTCGAGATAGAAGCCGACGCCCTTGCGCAGCGCCTCGACGAACACCGCGGCGAGCGGCACGACGAGGAAGAACGCGAGGAACGCCAGCGCGATGCCCGTGAGCAGCCAGCGCACGACGCGCGACTCGCTGACGGGATCGAGCCGTTTCGTGGCGCGCACGGCCGGCGACGGGGTTTTCAGCACGACGGTGGCCTCCTGGCTCATTGCTGGCCTCCTGCCGCGACGGCGGCGACGGTGGCGGGCGCGGGGCCGCTTGCGCCCTTGCTCGTCCGCCGCTGCAGATACCACTGCAGCGTGTTGATCAGCAGCAGCATCAGGAACGACACGACCAGCATCACGACCGCCAGCGCGGTCGCGCCCGCGTAGTCGTACTGCTCGAGCTTCGTGATGATCAGCAGCGACGTGATCTCGGATTTCATCGGCACGTTGCCGGCGATGAAGATCACCGAGCCGTATTCGCCGAGCGCACGCGCGAACGCGAGCGCGAAGCCGGTGAGGAGCGCCGGCAGCACGGCCGGCAGCACGACGCGGCGGAACGTGAGCCAGCGCGACGCGCCGAGGCATGCGGCCGCTTCCTCCTGCTCGCGCTCGAAATCCTCGAGCACCGGCTGCACGGTGCGCACGACGAACGGCAGCCCGATGAAGGTCAGCGCGACCAGCACGCCGGCCGGCGTGAACGCGATCTTGATGCCGAGCGGCGCGAGATACTGGCCGACCCAGCCGTTGGTCGCGTAGACGGCCGCGAGCGAGATGCCGGCGACCGACGTCGGCAGCGCGAACGGCAGGTCGACGATCGCATCGACGAGGCGCTTGAACGGGAACGTGTAGCGCACGAGCACCCACGCGACGAGGAAACCGAACACGGCGTTGATCAGCGCGCCGCCGAGCGCGGCCGAGAACGTCAGCCGGTACGACGCGAGCACGCGCGGCGACGTGACGGCGGTGACGAACTGGTCCCACGACAGCGTCGCGGTCTTCAGGAACGTGGCGGCGAGCGGGATCAGCACCACGAGGCTCAAATAGGCCACCGTGATGCCGAGTGTCACGCCGAAACCGGGCAGCGCGCTCGGCTTGCGAAAGGTGTACGTCGTCATCGGATGCTCTTGCTGGGTCGATGCTGCTCACGGGTCCGACGCAAACGCCGGCGCAGTGAATCGCGCCGGCGGGCCGTCGGGGAGGCGGCGCGCTGCGTGGCGCGCCGCTGTCGTTATGGCGTTACTGCGGCTTGTAGATCGAGTCGAACACGCCGCCGTCCGCGAAATGCGTCTTCTGCGCATTCGTCCAGCCGCCGAACGTGTCGTCGACCGTGTACAGCTTCAGCTTCGGGAACTGCTTCGTCAGTTCCGCCGGCACGTTCTTCGAACGCGGCCGGTAGTAGTTGCGCGCCGCGATCTCCTGGCCCTGCGGGCTGTACAGGAAGTTCAGGTACGCTTCGGCCAGCTTGCGCGTGCCCTTCTTGTCGACCACCTTGTCGACCACCGCGACGGGCGGCTCGGCCAGGATGCTCACCGACGGCACGACGATCTCGAACTTGTCGGTGCCGAATTCCTTCACCGACAGGAATGCCTCGTTTTCCCACGCGATCAGCACGTCGCCGATGCCGCGCTGCACGAAACTCGTCGTCGCGCCCCGCGCGCCCGAATCGAGCACGCCGGCGTTCTTGTAGAGCTTCGTGACGAATTCCTTGGCCGTCTGCTCGTTGCCGCCCGGCTTGTGCACCGCGTACGCCCATGCCGCCAGGTAGTTCCAGCGTGCGCCGCCCGACGTCTTCGGGTTCGGCGTGACGATCGAGATGCCCGGCTTGGTCAGGTCGTCCCAGTCCTTGATCCCCTTCGGATTGCCCTTGCGCACCAGGAACACGATCGTCGACGTGTACGGCGACGCGTTGTCGGGCAGGCGCTTCTGCCAGTCCTTGTTCACGAGCCCCTTGTTCGCGAGCGCGTCGATGTCGTACGCGAGCGCCAGCGTGACGACGTCGGCCTGCAGGCCGTCGAGCACCGAGCGCGCCTGCGCGCCCGACCCGCCGTGCGACTGCTTGAAGTTGACGGTCTCGCCCGTCTTCGCCTTCCACTCCTTGCCGAACGCCTGGTTGAAGTCCTGATACAGCTCGCGCGTCGGGTCGTACGACACGTTCAGGAACGTCGTATCGGCCTGGGCATGCGTCGCGACGCCCAGCGCCGCCGCCGCGCCCAGCGCGAGTGTTGCGATCAGGCGGCCCACTCCGCCCACCAGCCCCGTATTGCGCTTCGCCATCCTTGGTTCTCCAGTGTTGTCGGTATTGCGATGTCGGGCCAGTCTAGCGAACGGGTTACATGATTAAAAATAATCGTTCCTCATTTTTTAATACTCAAAAGTGCTAACGCAGACGGGACGGACGGTTGCGGCAGATAAACCGCCGTCAGGGCGTCGCAAAATCACGCCGGAACCGGCGCGATCGCGTCGAACCTCACGTAACACTTGAAATTCGCGAAGTACTGTATAAAAATACAGCTCACTGTCTATCCATACAGTTGAGCCATGACCAAACTCACCGCCCGTCAGCAGCAAGTGTTCGACTTGATCCGTCGCGCGATCGAGCGCTCCGGATTCCCGCCCACCCGTGCCGAGATCGCGGCCGAGCTGGGCTTCAGTTCGCCGAATGCGGCCGAGGAGCACCTGCGCGCGCTGGCGCGCAAGGGCGTGATCGAGCTGGCCGCCGGCGCGTCGCGCGGCATCCGCCTGCTCGGCATCGACGACGCCCCGCATCAGTTCACGCTGCCGCACGCCGGCCTGATGCAGCTGTCGCTGCCGCTCGTCGGCCGCGTCGCGGCCGGTAGCCCGATCCTCGCGCAGGAGCACATCTCGCAGCACTACGCGTGCGATCCCGCGCTGTTCACGAGCAAGCCCGACTACCTGCTGAAGGTGCGCGGCCTGTCGATGCGCGACGCCGGCATTCTCGACGGCGACCTCCTCGCCGTGCAGAAGCGCACGGAGGCAAAGGACGGCCAGATCATCGTCGCGCGTCTCGGCGACGACGTCACGGTCAAGCGCCTGATGCGCCGGCCTGGCGGTCTCGAGCTGATCGCGGAGAACCCGGATTACGAAAACATCTTCGTCAAGGCCGGCAGCGCGGAGTTCGCGCTGGAAGGCATCGCCGTCGGACTGATCCGATCAGGCGAACTCTGACATTCCGTCTCGCTGAGGAGAACATCATGGAACGCCTTGCCCGTCTGCTGCCTTTCCGTCAATTCGGCCGCCTGCGTCATCTGCGCGGCCGCACGCCCTGCGCACCGCTGTCCGCGGCCGCGCCCGTGCAAGAAGAAGTCGCAGTCGAACGGCAGGCGTCCCTGCTGCCGTCGGCGCTCCCCGCGTTCGCGCGGGTATCGCTGAACGCCGGCCTGAATCATGCGGAACCGGCGCGCCGCGCGCCGGTGCGCGTCTATCACGGCCGTTCGCGGCTGATCATGGTCGGCACGATCGACGCCGTATGCCGGATGATCGACCGCTGCATCGCGGAGGAACGATCGGCTACGCCGGGTGGTCTCTGATTGCGGAACATCTCCGCACCGGAGGCAACGTGACTGGATCGTCGGGCCGCGCATGGCGGCTCAAGCCCCTGCTGATCGTCGTGCTGGCCGTCGCCGTCGTGGCGGCGGTCGGCTACGCGTACGCGTCGCCGTACGTCGCGCTCGGTCGCCTGAAATCGGCGATCGACGCGCGCGACGCGCAGGCCATCAGCGAATACGTCGATTTTCCGTCGCTGCGCATCAGCCTAAAGCAGCAGGTGACTGAAGAGTTGATGCGCCGGATCGACGCGGTGAAGAAGAACAATCCGTTCGCGGTGATCGGCGCGCTGATCGGGTCCGCACTGATCGGCCCGCTGGTCGATGCGTACGCGACGCCGGAGGGCGTGGCCGCGCTGATGAGCGGATTGCCGCCGCGCGGCAATCCGGGCGAGCGTCCGCCCGAATGGTCGAATCAGCCGCAAGTCGATGCGTCAGCCAACACGCCCGCCCGTCCGGCGCCGGCGAGCGCCGCCGGCCCCGTCAGCAACGCGGCCGCAACGGCTGCGTCATCACCCGCATCCACGTCTGCCGCGCCGGCCAGCGCGGGCGATGCAACGCATCCGCCGCATCAGCAGCAAACCAGCGCGGGATACCGGAATATCGATGAATTCGTCGTCACGTACCAGCGCAGCGCCGACAGCACGCGCTATGCGGCGATATTCCACCGCTCCGGCCTGTTCTCGTGGAAATTGTCCGCGATCGACCTGCACGCGTAGCAGGCTGCGCGGTACCCGCACCGCTGATGCAGCGGCGCCCGACCGGCTCGCAGCGCCGGTCGGGCCGTCATCGCATCATTCGATCATTTGCCGTTCGCGATGGCCGCTTCACGCTCGCGCGCGATTTCTTCCTTCTGCTCCTGCGCGGACGAACACGCCACCAGGATGCTGCAGTTCACGCGATCGAGCAGTTGCGTATTGCCCGACCCCATCCACCATCTCGACAGCCCGCTGCGGCACCGGTGGCCGACGACGACGAGATCGACCTTCAGTTCCGTCGCGAGATTCGCGATTTCGTCGATCGGATAACCGAATGCGAAATGGCCTTCGGCCTGCACGCCGCGCTCACGCAGCCAGTTCACGCCTTCCTGCAGGATTTCCCGCGCGGTTTCCTCGAACCGGCCGCACGCGACATCCGTCAGCAGACCTGCGCTTTGCGCAATGCTCGAACGCATGTCGACAACCGACAGCAAGTGCGTCTCCGCCTTCAGGTCCATTGCGAGATTGGCACCGCAGCGCAGTGCCTTGCGCCCTTCGAGCGTGCCGTCGTAACACAGCAAAATCTTGTTGTAACTGGCCATGAAACCTCCCTATCGCGACAACGAGCCTACGCATTCATCATGGTGCGCCGCAATTCAGGATGCAAGGGATGGAAAACGCTGATTCGCCCCGCTCGGCGCGTGCGCGATGATGCAGTGCACGATCGGTGCCCGCATGCATCGCACCGTGCAGGCATGCCCTGAAGAGACGCAGCCGATGCACTAGAATGGCCCGTTCGTACTCCAGCGGGCCATCGCCACGCCGGCGTCGCGCGCTTCGGTCATGCCCGTGTGACACGCATTCGCGCGATCCGTTCGCTTGCCGGCCACGCATCGGATAGCCACGCGCGCCCGCTTACAACGACAACATGCCCATGTCCGTCGCACCGATCGATTTCCGCAACGTCGAAAAACGCTATGGCGACAAGCTCGTCGTCAACGGCCTGTCCTTCAACGTGCAGGCCGGCGAATGCTACGGCCTGCTCGGCCCGAACGGCGCCGGCAAGACCACCACGCTGAAGATGCTGCTCGGCCTCGCGCATCCCGATGCCGGCACCATTTCCCTGTGCGGCGAACCGGTTCCGTCGCGTGCGCGGCATGCACGCCAGCGCGTCGGTGTCGTCCCGCAGTTCGACAATCTCGACCCCGACTTCACCGTCCGCGAGAATCTGCTCGTGTTCAGCCGCTATTTCGGGATATCGGCGCAAGCCGCGCGCGCACTCGTACCGCCACTGCTCGAATTCGCGAAGCTCGAGAGCAAGGCCGAGGCGAAGGTCGGTGAACTGTCGGGCGGCATGCGGCGTCGCCTCACGCTCGCCCGCGCGCTCGTCAACGATCCCGACGTGCTGGTGCTCGACGAACCGACGACGGGCCTCGATCCGCAAGCGCGGCACCTGATGTGGGAGCGCTTGCGCTCGCTGCTCGCGCGCGGCAAGACGATCCTGATCACGACGCACTTCATGGAAGAAGCCGAACGCCTGTGCGACCGGCTATGCGTGATCGAGGAAGGCCGCAAGATCGCCGAGGGCGCGCCGCACGCGCTGATCGAATCGGAGATCGGCTGCGACGTGATCGAGATCTACGGGCCGGATCCGGCCGCGCTGCGCGACGAGTTGTCGGCATTCGCGAAGCGCACCGAGATCAGCGGCGAGACGCTGTTCTGCTATGTGAGCGACGCGGAGCCGCTCAGCGCGAGACTCAAGGGTCGCACGGGGTTGCGCTATCTGCACCGCCCGGCCAATCTGGAAGATGTATTCCTGCGGCTCACGGGCCGCGAAATGCAGGACTGATCGATCATGGACGTGCGCAACTATTCCGCCGCCACACCGTCCGCGCCTTCGCGCGAATCACGCTTCGCGATCGCGATGCCCGCGAACGCCACCAACTGGATTGCCGTCTGGCGTCGCAACTATCTCGTCTGGCGCAAGCTCGCGCTCGCATCGATGTTCGGCAATCTTGCCGATCCGATGATCTATCTGTTCGGGCTGGGTTTCGGGCTCGGCCTGATGCTCGGCCACGTCGACGGGGTGTCGTATATCGCGTTCCTCGCGGCCGGCACGGTCGGGTCGAGCGTGATGATGTCCGCGAGCTTCGAGTCGATGTATTCGGGTTTCTCGCGGATGCACGTGCAGCGTACCTGGGAAGCGATCATGCATACGCCGCTCGCGCTCGGCGACATCGTGCTCGGCGAGATCGTCTGGGGGGCCAGCAAGGCGATGCTGTCGGGGGTCGCGATCATGCTGGTCGCGGGTGCGCTCGGCTATGCGCGATTTCCGTCGATGCTCGCGGCGCTGCCCGTGATCGCGCTCGCGGGCCTCGCGTTTGCCAGCGTCGCGATGATCGTGACGGCGCTTGCGCCGTCCTACGATTTCTTCATGTTTTATCAGACGCTCGTGCTGACGCCGATGCTGCTGCTGTCGGGCGTGTTCTTCCCGATCACGCAGTTGCCGCCGGTCGCGCAGCACGCCGCCCAGGCGCTGCCGCTCGCGAACGCGGTCGAACTGATCCGGCCCGCGATGCTCGGCCGCCCGGCAACCGACATCGCGTTGCACGTCGCGGTGCTCGCCGGCTACGCGGTCGGCGGATTCGTGCTGTCCGCGTGGCTGTTCCGGCGGCGGATGATGCGCTGACGGCCGGCGCACCAGGCGCCGGTCTGATGCGACGACGTTACTCGTCGTCGTCGCTCCACGGGATCTCGACGTCGGTCAGGAACGCGACGGTCGCGAGCGGGCCGCCTTCCTGGCGACCGAGCTTGCCGTCCGCGCGATGCCATTCGACGCGGAACTGCGTACCCGGATCGTCGGCCACCAGATAGACCGAGCGCAGCTCTTCCTTGTCGGCCTCCTCCACCGGGCCGTCGAACGACACCAGCATCTTCTGCGGCCACACGCCGTTGACGGGATCGTAAATGCGGTCGCCCTGCGGAATGTCGATGCTGGCCTCGACGCCGATCGTTGCGGAGGCCTCGATGATCATCGTGCCGAGTGCGTTCAACACGGCAGTCGCCCGCGCGGAATTGGCCTGGCGGATCGCGAGATCGCCGCGCGTCAGCGCCTTTTCGAGTCGAGGATGAATCTTCGGTTGGGTCATGCGTTTTCCTGTTTGCTTCTTGTAAAGGGCACCGCGCGCGTGAAGCGGCGGCGCCGGATGAATATGAATACGGCTATCGCACCGGGCTTGCGCGCGTCAGAACCCGAGCGCGAGCGCGAGCAAGCCGCTCACGATCCCGAATACGACAACGAGCGTCGCGACGATCGCCAGCATGTACGGCTTGAACGAGCGCGCGAGCATCGCGAGCGACGGCACGCTGATCGGCGGCAGCGTCATCAGCAGCGCGGCGGCCGGGCCGACACCCATGCCGAGCGACAGCATCGCCTGGATGATCGGCACCTCGCCGGCCGTCGGGATCACGAACAGCATGCCCGCGACCGCGAATGCGACGATCCAGCCGAGATGATTGCCGATGTCCGGGCCGATATGCGGGAACAGCCATGCGCGCGCGGCGCCAAGCAGCAGCACGAGCACGATGTATTCGGGCACGAGTCGCACGGCCATGCGCGCGAGCAGCTTCACCCAGCGGACGAACGGATTGCCGGCCGCGGCCTGCTCGGCCGCCAGCGCGGCGAGCTGCGCATCGTCGATGCTGCGGTCTTCAGGCCGCGCGATGCGGTTCAGCAGATAGCCGATCCCGAACACCATCGCGATACCGAGCACGAGGCGCAGCGCGCTCCAGTGCCAGCCGAGCACGAAACCCATGAACACCAGCGCGGCCGGGTTGAGCACCGTGTTGCCGAGCCAGAACGCGACCGCGCCGCCCGGCGACGCATGGCGTGCGCGCAGCCCCGCGACGACCGGCGCCGCGCAGCACGTGCACATCATCCCGGGCAGCGACAGCAGGCCGCCCGCGGCAACGCTGCCGAATCCGGTCCGGCCCAGCACGCGCGCGACCCAGTGCGCGGGCAGCAGCGCCTGCACGGCCGAGCCGAGCAGCAGGCCGAGCACCATCGCCTGCCAGATCGCCTTGCCGTACGCCCAGGCGTAGTCGAGCGCGGCCTTCAACGACGGCTCGGGGGCGCTCGCCGACGTGCCCATCAGGATCGACTGGCCGATCGAATGGTGCTCGGCGGCGACGAACGCCTTGTTGTAGTACGGAAACCATTTCACATAGAACAGTCCCGCGACCGCGATCAACAGGAAGGTCATCCAGCCGAGCGCCGGATTGGGTTGGGTGCGTGTGGTCGTCATCGTGTAGTCGTCGATTGGTCTTTGTCGGTTTTGGATTGCGTGCCCGCGGCAAGCGCGGCCGATGCGGGCAACCCGGCTCGCGCGAGTTCGGCCAGCAGCGTGCGCGCCTGATCGCGCACGTCGGCGGCGTTGGGCCGGAACGTGAACGTCAGCGCCCGGTTCGGCTTGTTGTAGACCGCGCGGTAGGTTCGTGCGTAGGCGGGATCGTAATGCCTGTCGATCAGTTCGGTGAACAGTTCGGCGCGCGCGTTCGCATCGATCAACGCCTTCCAGTGCGTCACCTGTTCACGGCTATGCAGGCCGATCAGCCGATGAAGTTGCGCCTTGAACGCGTCCGGTTCGTCGAACAGGTGCGCGTAATCGTCGAGAAGGAACGCGATCCGTTCGTCGTGCGCCGCCTCGACATGTACCCACGGGCCGGCATGAAACGCTTCGATCAGCGCGATCGGCAACTGCACGAGCCCGATCCTGCGGCTTTCCGATTCGACGAACACCGGCCATTCGGGGTCGAAACGTGCAAGCGTTTCGACGAGCCCCGAATCGAACCCCTTCTGCGCGGGCTGCGGCTTGCCCGGCAGCGCGCCGAGCAGCGAGCCGCGATGGCACGCGAGCGCCTCGAGATCGAGCGTCTGTGCGCCTACGTCGCGCAATGCGTTCAGCAGGCGCGTCTTGCCGCAGCCGGTATGGCCGACGAGCGCGATGTAGCGAAAGCGCGTCGGCAGCGAATCGAGCGTCGCGCACACCGACTGGCGGTACGACTTGTACCCGCCGTCGAGCTGGCGCGCCTTCCAGCCGATCAGGTTGAACCAGGTCGTCATCGAACCCGAGCGCTTGCCGCCGCGCCAGCAGTAGATCAGCGGCCGCCAGTTGCGCGGCCGGTCGGCGAACGTCGTGTCGAGATGGCGCGCGATGTTGCGCGCGACCATCGCCGCCCCGACGCGCGTCGCCTCGTACGGCGATACCTGGCGGTACATCGTGCCGACGAGCACGCGCTCCTCGTTGCTGAGCACGGGCGCGTTCAGCGCGCCGGGGATATGATCCTCGGCGAACTCGAGCGGCGTGCGCACGTCGATGATCTCGTCGAACTCGCCGGCGCGATCGAGGGTGACAATCAGGTTCTTCAATTTGGCGTCGAACAGGGGCGATGCGGCTCGAAGAGCCGCATGGGCACGGAAGGCGGATTGACGATTATCTCACGGCCGGCGTCTCGGGCCGCGCTCGGCCGTCGGCGGCGTCGATGCAACCCGCATCGCGTCGATCAGGTGGTCGCGGAACGCACGTACCGACGCGGGCAGATCGCGCCCCGCCATCGTCTGCACCTGGATGCTGCGCTCGCGCAGCTGCGGGTTCGTCACGGGCACGACGACGAAACCGTCCGCATCGAAACGGTCGCGTACCGACAGCAGCCCCGTGAACATCACCGCCCCCGTGCGCCGCGCGTAGCCGTACATCGCAGCCGTGTTGTTGCTCGTCAGTTCGGGCTCGAGCAGCAGCCCGTCGAGCGCACACGCAATGTCGATCAGCTGGCGCACCGTCGTGCCGGCCTCGGGCAGCACATGCGCGTGCCGCGCGACATCGGCGAGCGACACCGCGTCGCGCGTCGCGAGCGGATGATCGTGCCGCACCAGCGCGAAGACCGGCGCGCGCTCGGTATGCTCGACGCGCACCCCCTTCTCCGGCGCAAGACTGAACGTCAGCGCGATGTCCGCATCGCCGTCGCGCACGCGCCGCGTCGCTTCCGCCGGCGACACGACCCACATGGTGAAATCGACGCCCGGGTGGCGCGCCTTGAAGCTTGCGAGCGCGCCGGGCAGAAAATCGATCGCGAACCCTTCGGAACACGCGATCTTCAGCAGGCTGCCGTGCAGCGCGTCGAGGCCGCCGATGTCCTTCATCACGTGCTCGGCTTCCAGCAGGCTGCGCTGCGCGAACGCCAGCAGCCGCTCGCCGGCCTCCGACAGCGCCATCCCGCGCGGCCGCCGCTCGAAGAGCGGCGCGCCGAGCTCGCTCTCGAGCTTCGCGATCTGCCGGCTGATCGCCGACACGGCCACGTGCAGCCGCGCGGACGCGTCGCTGATCGAGCCGGTGCGCGCCACTTCGACGAAATACCGCAACGCCAGGCCATGCAGGAAAGCCGCCATCGTTCTGTCTCCGCGCCGCATCCGGCCGCGCCGCTTTGCCTTTTCGGCAAAGAAAGGTTCGAAATTCGATCATTGTGACAAAAAAAACGGCTTCCTAGAATCGATCGCACTTCACGTTGCATGCGCGGTCCGCGCGTGTAGCGCCCCCGTCAGAGGAGATACGACTTGAGCCGTACCGCCGCCATCCAGCACGCGCTGAACCAGTTCGAATCCGGCGCGTTCTTCACGACCCTGAGCCGCCGCGTCGGCCTGCGCACCGAAAGCCAGGACAGCGGCAACGACGCCGCGCTGCGCGCGTACCTGACCGACGAGATCGCACCCGAGGCCGCCCGCCTCGGCTTCACCTCGCGGATCGTCGACAACCCCGTCGCTGGCGGCGGCCCGTTCCTGCTCGCGTCGCGCCATGAAGACGATGCACTGCCGACCGTGCTGATCTACGGCCACGGCGACGTCGTGCGCGGCTACGACGCGCAGTGGCGCGCGCCGCTGTCGCCGTGGACGCTGACGGCCGACGGCGACCGCTGGTATGGCCGCGGCAGCGCCGACAACAAGGGCCAGCACACCATCAACCTCGCCGCGCTCGCAAGCGTGCTCGACGCACGCGGCGGCCGGCTCGGCTTCAACGCGAAACTGCTGATCGAAATGGGCGAGGAAACGGGGTCGCCGGGGCTCGACGCGCTGTGCCGCCAGGCGCGCGACGCGCTCGCGGCCGACGTGCTGATCGCGTCCGACGGCCCGCGCATCGCCGCCGCGCGCCCGACCGTGTTCCTCGGCTCGCGCGGCTCGGTCAACTTCAAGCTGAGCCTGCGCGCCCGCGACGGCGCACACCATTCCGGCAACTGGGGCGGGTTGTTGCGCAATCCGGCGATCGTGCTCGCGCATGCGCTTGCGAGCCTCGTCGACGCACGCGGCGCGATTCGCGTCGAGGGACTGCGCCCGCCGCCGATCCCGGCCGCCGTGCGCGACGCGCTCGCCGACCTTTCCGTCGGCGGCGGCCCGGGCGACCCGGCCCTCGATGCCGACTGGGGCGAGCCCGGCCTCACCGCGGCCGAGCGCGTGTTCGGCTGGAACACGTTCGAGATCCTCGCATTCAAGGCCGGCAATCCCGAGCATCCCGTCAACGCGATCCCGCCCGTCGCGTACGCGCACTGCCAGTTGCGTTTCGTCGTCGGCACCGACTGGGAAGCGCTGCATGCGCACCTGCGCGCGCACCTCGACGCGCACGGGTTCACCGACATCGAAATCGACGTCGAACGCGGCGCGCCGGCCACGCGTGTGCCGCCGGACGATCCGTGGGTCCGCTGGGCCGTCGCGTCGCTGGCGCGCACCACCGGCAAGAAGCCCGCGATCCTGCCGAATCTCGGCGGCACGCTGCCGAACGAGGTGTTCGCCGACACGCTCGGGCTGCCGACGCTATGGGTGCCGCACTCGTACCCGGCGTGCTCGCAACACGCGCCCGACGAGCACCTGCTCGCGAGCGTCGTCAGCGAGGGGCTGCAGATGATGGCCGGCCTCTTCTGGGATCTCGGCGACGACGCGCCGCCCGTTCGCCGCGCGGCATCCGCCGCGGCCGGCGCCGCCCTGTAACGCGCTTTGCCCCTTTCTCGGGACCTGCCCATACGATGAACACGACCACCCTGACCTCGCAGGACGCCGCCCGCCCCAGCGCGGCGAAGATCCGGCGCATCATCTTCGCGGCGTCGATCGGGAACGCGCTCGAATGGTTCGACCTGATCGTCTACGGCTTCTTCGCGGTGACGATCGCCAAGCTGTTCTTCCCCGCGACGAGCGAAGCGACGTCGCTGATGCTGACGCTCGGCACGTTCGGGCTGTCCTACCTGATCCGGCCGATCGGCGGTTTCGTGCTCGGTGCCTATGCGGACCGCGCGGGCCGCAAGGCATCGCTGCTGCTGTCGATCGCGATGATGATGGCCGGCACGTTGCTGATCGCGCTGATGCCGACCTACGCGTCGATCGGCATTCTCGCGCCGCTCGGGATCATGCTGTCGCGGTTGATGCAGGGCTTTTCCGCCGGCGGCGAATTCGCGAGCTCGACCGCGTTCCTCGTCGAACACGCGCCGCAGCGGCGCGGCTTCATGTCGAGCTGGCAGTTCGCGAGCCAGGGCCTCGCGACGCTGCTCGCGTCGGGCTTCGGCGCATTGCTGACGGCCACGCTGACACCCGCGCAGCTCGAAAGCTGGGGCTGGCGCGTGCCATTCCTGTTCGGGCTCGCGATCGGCCCGGTCGGGCTGTATATCCGCCGTTATGTCGACGAAGGCGTCGAGTTCAAGACGCAGGCGCGCTCCGAAGCGCCGGTGCGCGAGCTGTTCGCGGAGCAGAAGGTGCGGGTGCTGCTGTCGATCGGCGCGCTCGTGATCTCGACCGCGATCAACTACATGATCCTGTACATGCCGACTTACGCGATCAAGCAGCTCGGGCTGCCTGCGTCGACCGGATTCGCGGCAACGCTCGCGACCGGCTTCGTGCTGACGCTCGTCACGCCGGTCATCGGCCATCTGTCAGACAGCACCGGGCGCATCCGCATGATGGCGGCCGCGGCATTGCTGATGCTCGGCACCGTGTGGCCGACGTTCGCGTGGCTGACACATCACGCGTCGTTCGCGACGATGCTCGCCGCACTGGTCTGGATCGGCGTGCTGAAGGCGATGTACTGCGGCGCGCTGCCGGCGCTGATGGCCGAACTGTTCCCGTCGCAGACGCGCGCAACGGGGCTCGCGGTCAGCTACAACACGGGCGTCACGTTGTTCGGCGGCTTTGCGCCGTTCATGATCACCTGGCTGATCAGCGCGACCGGCAACCGGCTGTCGCCCGCGCTCTATCTGATGGGCTGCGCGGTGCTGAGCCTCGCCGCGCTGTTCGTCGCGCGCACGCGGCTCAAGATGCGATAACCCGGGCAGGGGCAGCGCATCGCTGCGCCGCCGGTGCGGCCCGTCGCGGCATCGCTGCCGCCCGGGCCGCGCGCCGTTTACGGCGCCGGGTTCGGCTGCCGTTCGTGCAGCGCGTCGATCTCGGCAAGGATCTCGTCGGACAGTTTCACGTCGATGCTGCCGATGTTCTCCTTCAACTGCTCGAGCGACGTCGCGCCGACCAGGTTGCTGCGCACGAACGGCCGGCTGTTGACGAACGCGAGCGCGAGCTGCGCGGGCGACAGCCCGTGGCGCTGCGCGAGCGCGACGTAACGCGACGTCGCCTCGACGGCCTGCGGCTTGCTGTAGCGCTGGAAGCGCTCGAACAGCGTGATGCGCGCACCGGCCGGACGCGCGCCGTTCTCGTACTTGCCGGACAGCCAGCCGAACGCGAGCGGCGAGTACGCGAGCAGGCCCACGCCGTCGCGATGCGTGAATTCCGACAGCCCGTTCTCGAACGTGCGGTTCAGCAGGCTGTACGGATTCTGGATGCTCGCGATACGCGGCAGCCCGAGTTTCTCGGCCGCGCGCAGGAACTGCGCGACGCCCCACGGCGTTTCGTTCGACACGCCGATCGCGCGCACCTTGCCGGCCTTCACGAATTCCGCGAGCACACCGAGCGTTTCCTCGATCGGGACCGTGTAGGCGTCGTCGACCCACGGATACGCGGGACGGCCGAACGTCGTCGTGCTGCGATCGGGCCAGTGCAGTTGATAGAGGTCGACATAGTCGGTCTGCAGCCGCTTGAGACTGCCGTCGAGCGCTTCGGTCAGGTTCTTGCGATCGAACTGGTTGCCCTCGCCGCGGATATGGCGCGGGTTGTGCGGCTGCCGCGCGGGGCCCGCGATCTTCGTCGCGAGCACGACGCGCTCGCGCTGCGCACGATGCTGAGCGAGCCAGGTGCCGATGTACTGCTCGGTGCGGCCTTGCGTGTCGGGCTTCGGCGGCACCGGATACATCTCCGCGGCATCGATCAGCGTCACGCCCTGCGCGATCGCGTAGTCGATCTGCTCGTGCGCGTCGCGCTCCGAGTTCTGTTCGCCCCACGTCATCGTGCCGAGCCCGATCAGGCTGACCTCGATGCCCGAATCGCCGAGTGTGCGGTATTCCATGCTGTTCCTGTCGCGTCGGTGGAAAGCAGAAACGCTATCACATTGAAGCGACCGCTTCAGATGTGCGCCGCGCATGCTTACAAGCCGCCTTCGACGCCGCCCGGCGCGTCCCCCGCGGGCCCGGACGGCAGCGTTGCGGCCCGCCGTTACTGCGGCCGCTGGATAAAGCAGGTCGCCGACGCATGCGCGACGATCTTGTCGTCCGGCGTCTTCAGCGTCCCCTCGGCGACGCCCAGCGAACGCGACAGGTGAATCACGCGCCCTTCCGCGACCAGATCGACGTCGCGCGGCACCGGCCGCAGCATCTTCACGTGCAGGTCGACCGTGCCGTAGCCGACGCCCGCGTCGAGCATCGAATGCACCGCGCACCCCGTGACCGAATCGAGCACCGTCGCGGCGAACCCGCCATGCACGCCGCCGAGCGGATTCAGGTGACGGCCGTCCGCCCGCGCGGAAAACTTCACGTAACCGAGTTCGACGTCGAGCGGGCGCATCGGAATCGTCTCGGAAATCGACGCGAGCGGCGCATCGCCCGAGACGGCTGCGCGCAGCAGATCGAGACCTGACAGGGAAAGCGGATTCATCGGGTTGTCTCCGGGTTGAAAGCGCGTCGCCGCGCGAGTAAGTTCTAAATTGGAACTCATTATTGACAACGATGCCGGCCGTTGTCAACGCAGCCGCGCCTGTGACAACCGAAGGCGGGTTCTATAATCGAACCCGCTATTTCGCTGAACCGCAGCAAGACGCAAGAGACTCGACGATGAAATGGGATGACATCGGCACGCTGAACTGTTCGGTCGCGCGCGCGCTCGCCGTGCTCGGCGACCGCTGGACCATGCTGATCCTGCGCAACGCGTTCCTCGGCTGCCGCCGCTTCGATGCGTTCCAGACCCAGCTTGGCCTCACGCGCCACGTGCTGGCCGAACGGCTCGCGCGGCTCGTCGACGAAGGCGTGCTGGTCAAGCGTGCGTATCAGGAGCGGCCGCCGCGCTTCGAATACCGGTTGACGGACAAGGGCCGCGACCTCTACCCGGCGCTGCTGGCGCTGACGGCATGGGGCGATCGCTGGAAGGACGACGGCCAGGGGCCGCCGGTGCAATTGCGCCACCGTACCTGCGGCCAGCTGATGCATGCGGTCACCGTATGCTCGGCCTGCGGCGAACCACTCGATGCGCGCGACGTGCAACCCGAGCCCGGCCCCGGGTGGATCGCTGCGCGCGAAACCGGCGCGCCGACGGTCAAGGATTGACGCGCGACGCAACTTCACTGCATAGGCTCTGCACGAATGAACATCGCGCGCGACATCGCGTCGCGATACGCGCGTGACCGCGCTGCTACGTCTGCGTTACACTCACGGCCCGCTGTCTCGAAATTATTCGCTGTCCAAGATGTTGTCGCGCAATCGCCTCGCCGCTGCCTGTCTCGCCGCCTCCCTGCTCGCCACACCCTTCGCCGCCTTCGGCAAGACGCAAAGTGAATCGCTGCTCCAGCAGGCGATCGACCTCGTGTCGCGATGGCTGCCGACGCCCACGCACGAAGCGCCCGCGACGCAGGTGGTCGAATCGGCGTTCTCGCCCGACGGCGGCGCCGAGGCACTCGTGCTGAAAGCGATCGGCGCCGCGCGCAGTTCGATCCGCGTGGCCGCGTATTCGTTCACGTCGCCGCCCGTCACGCGCGCACTGCTCGACGCGAAGCGACGCGGCGTCAATGTCGCGGTGGTCGTCGACGACAAGGGCAACCGTGCCAAGAGCAGCAAGCAGGCACTGAACCTGCTCGTCAACGCCGGCATCCCGACCCGCACGATCGACACCTATGCGATCCACCACGACAAGTACCTCGTGATCGACGCCGAACACGTCGAAACGGGTTCGTTCAACTACAGCGCGTCGGCGGCCAGCCGCAATTCGGAAAACGTCGTCGTGGTCTGGAACAATCCGCAACTCGCGTCGCGCTACCTCACGCACTGGCAAAGCCGCTTCGACCAGGGCGCGCCGTACCGCTCCAGCTACTGACGCACGCCACGGGCTGGGCGCCGCTTCCCGATACCCCGCGCTCGCACCGCCGTGATGCAGATGATCGGCGAGCGTGACGCGACGCTCAATTCGGCCGAATGGCCAGTCGCCGCTTCACGCCTCGAACGACATGCGCGCCGGACGGCGCATTCAATGGATTTCAGCGATCCGTCCTGTCGCGGCGCCGGCCTGCGTGGTCGGGACACAGCGGTTCGCGTGCCCGTCCACGCTGCTTGCCGGCGTCGTCGACACACCAGGCAGCGCATTGCGCACGCAATCCGTGCTGAACGCCAGGGTGTTCTGAACCATCGGGTAAAGAAGATACAGCGCAAATGCGAGATAACCCGCGTACAGAATTCGAACCATGGGGCGGTGGGATGCGAAGAACGATTGGACTCGCCCTATTTACGGCATTGCACCGCGCACCTTGAGACGTCGCGCAGCCGATTCTGCATCGTGATGCAACGCAGACGCATGCCACCCGCTTCTCACTGCATCTGCGTCGATCGGGACAGCGTCGGGAATGCCCGTCACCGAGGGGCGGGTTGGCGACGCGCCGAATAATGCGCGATACTGTCCGGCATACGATCCCGTGACCGGCCTTGCAGCCGGGACAAGCGACCAGGCCCATGCAAATCGCACCGAAACCGGCCAACGAGGCGGCTCGACTCGACGCGCTGCATTCGCTGTCGATCCTCGACACGCCGCCCGAAGAGCGATTCGACCGCTTGACGCGTCTCGCGCGCCGGCTGTTCGACGTACCGATCGCGCTCGTCAGCCTCGTCGACGAGAATCGTCAGTGGTTCAAGAGCCACGCGGGCCTCGACGCCACGCAGACATCGCGCGACGTATCGTTCTGCGCGCACGCGCTGCTCGCGGGCGACACGATGGTCATCCAGGACGCGCTGAACGACGGCCGCTTCCACGACAACCCGCTCGTCACCGGCACACCGGGCATCCGCTTCTACGCCGGCCGGCCGCTCGCGGCACCGAACGGCGCCCCCATCGGCACGCTCTGCCTGATCGACACGCGGCCGCGTTCGCTCGAACCCGAAGAACTCGCCCTGCTCGGCGATCTCGCCCACATGACGGAACGCGAAATCGCTGCGCTGCATTTCGCGACCACCGACGAACTCACGCAACTGACGAACCGGCGCGGCTTCGAGATCCTCGCCCGTCATGTGCTGAGCCTGTGCGATCGCCTCGGCCGTCACGCGGTGCTGCTGTTCTTCGACCTGAACGATTTCAAGGCGATCAACGATCGCTTTGGCCATGCCGAAGGCGATCGTGCGCTCAAGACGTTCGCCGACACGTTGACCGGTGCGCTGCGCGACAGCGACGTGATCGCACGGCTCGGCGGCGACGAGTTCGTCGTGCTGCTGAGCGCCACCGATCCGGCCGACGTCGTCGAGCCGGTCGAACGCGTGACGCAGGCGCTCGCCTTGCGCAATGCGGCCGACGCACGCGGCTACGCGATCCGGTTCAGCGTCGGCCACGTCGCGTACGATCCCGCCCGCCATCCGGGCGTGGCCGACCTGCTCGCATCGGCCGATCAACTGATGTACGAGGACAAGCAGCGCGGCAAGATGACCGGCGCGTAACCGCGGCAAGCCGGCCGGGGGTACTTGCCGCCGCCCCGCCGTTCAGCCGCGGGGGCGCCGCTGCGTCAGCTCCCGCAGGGCGGCGCGCTGGCCATGGCCTCCGCGATCTGCTCGGGCGTCAGGTCGCGCTGATGCGTCGCGAGTGACCAGCGATGGCCGAACGGATCCTCGACCTGGCCGTAACGATCGCCCCAGAACATGTCGGCGGCCGGCATCGTGACCGTCGCACCGGCTGCGACCGCCTTCGCGATCGCCGCATCGGTGTCCGGTACGTACAGATGCAGGCAGACCGACGTGCCTTTCAGCGCCTTCGGCCCGAGCGCGCCGTGTTCGGGCATTTCATCCACCAGCATCAGCGTCGAATCGCCAATCGCGAGGCACGCGTGCGCGAGCCGGCCGTCAGGCATTGCCAGGCGAAACTGTTCGACTGCATTGAATGCGCGCTTGTAAAAGTCGATGGCGGCTGTCGCGCCGGCACAGATCAGGTGCGGCGTCAGCGTGCGCATCCCTTCCGGGATCGGTTTGACGGACGTGGACATGGGTGTCGCTCCTTCAGTCGGTTGTCGTATCGAAAATCGGGACGGACGCGCGATGCGCACGCCTCCGATGCTACGACGGACGACCACGGCGGAATTCGACACGACGCCCCGCCTATTTTTTGTTTTTTCGCATCGCGGGTCGCGCGAGCGCCCGAATCGGGCGCCGTCCCCCCCCGCCGTCACCCCATTCGGTCGGCCCGCTCATCAGGCGCGCCGAACTGACGGCGGCATGCCTCCAGCAATCCGGCCACCGCGTCGAGTGGAAGATCGACAAACCGGGCAATCGGCAGCATCACGCCACCCGGCACCCTGGTGCGCGACGAATGCGGCGAGAACTGGTAGCCGATGTAGCGATTTCCGGCCACGCTGATGATCCGGAATTCGGTGACGTCGCGCCATGGCGTGACGGGTTTTTCACGCGCGGCCCCGATCAGCCTGAAGCCTGTCTCGTCGATATGCAGCGCCATCTTGCGCCGCGACGCGAAGAAGAAGGCCGCGCTGGCCAGCGCCAGCATCGCGGCCAGCGCCGCCACGGGCCAGAGTGCCGGATCGGCCGCATAACCGCACAGGCTCGCCACGGCCAGCACCGCGCACACCACCGCCCTTCTCTTCAGGCTCCTGCCATCGACCGCCAGCGTCATCGGCAACTGGCCGATGACCGTTCCCTCGGCGGGATCGACATGCAGGCCGGAATCGTCTGTTACGTGTTCGTCGTTCATTACTCGCTGGCTCGCGTCGACGGCAACCGGCCCATCGACGCGGGTGCCCAATCAGGATTCCAGTCTTGCTTACGCGGCATGCGCCCCGCGCCGACGGCGCCGGTCAATTGCACACCTTGACGGTACCGTTGGACGTGCACTGACCGACGGCCCAGTGACTCTGCCCTGCCAGATGAGGTGCCATGCCCATGCCGCGAATCGGCTCGGCCGGCGACGCTGCCGGCACGGCTGCCGATGCGGTCTCGGGCGACGGCGGCGGAAGCGGCGCTTCGGGCGCGGCCTGGCAGGCTGCGAGCGCCAGACAAAGCGCGGATCCCAACGGAGCGATAACAGGCCTGGACATGATCTCGTACGCGTTTGCGCGATTCGATTCGGATACCGGCTCGCCGAACCTCGCGCGCCCCTCCTGACCGTTCGACGCAACCCGCATGCAGTATGGCGACGATTCGATACTACGCCTCGCGATCAGTGTCGTGCTAGCGGCCGTTCGGCCAGGTTCCGCAGTCGACGCCGCAGCGCGCGCGCCGGTCCGCTCAGATTTGCGGAAGATCGCGCAACGTGCGCGACTCGCTCGTTGCATCGATGTCGAGCTCGATGCCTTCCGACGCATCCCGATACAGCACGCGTTTCAGCCTGGGCCCGATCGCGGTGGCGTCCGATGCCGAAAAGATCGCGCGGACATCGCTGCCGGACGCAAGCGCGCGTGCCACGTCCGCCACCGGCGCCTCGCTCGGCGTCGCCGCCCACGACCGATCGGCCGGATTCACGGCCGCCCAGCGCACGTGCGTCACGCGCGCGCTGAGCGGATCGATTCGGACACCATTCACCGCAAACATCGACATCGGAATCTCCTTCGGATTTTTCTCGCGGCCCGCCACACGCCTGCGGAAAGCCGCAGTCGGCCGCGGCTGTCGCCGACGTTCGCGCGCGGCACGCGATCATGCGCGCGTCGCTGCCCACGCGATTTTCGATGATACATTGGGACGCTTTGCAACCGTCAACAGACAATCGTGTACGGGAGAAACACATGACCGACGCCTGGGGAACCTTCCCTGCCAGAATGGGCGACCATCAGGCTTTCATCAGCTTCAACCACAGCTTCGCGGAAATCGCCGAAGGCGATCCGCGCACGTCGCTGCTCACCGTGCGCGTTACGTTCGCGCATCCGACGCCCGAAGGCCTGCCGGCCGGCGACGAATTCGCCGACCTGGCAAAGATCGAGGATCTGCTGGACACGGCGATCACCGCGAAAGGCGGCGTGCAGGTCGGCCGCATCACCGTCGACGGCAACCGGGATTTCCTGTTCTACGTGCCGTTCGACGAAGAGGCTGCGGCCGAGATCGTCGACGCGCTGGCCGAACAGACGACCTACGCGCTTCAGTACGCGCACCAGGACGATCCGGACAAGGCATCGTACTGGCAGACCCTATACCCGACCGACGACGACTGGCAGATGATGCGCGACATGCGCGTACTGGATGCGCTGCGGCAGAAAGGCGACGCCAGCGACATGAGCCGGCGCGTGATGCACTGGGCGTACTTCCCAGACCCGAGCGACGCGCACCAGTTCGCGGACTGGGCCGAAGGGAAAGGCTATCCGGTCGAGTCGGTCGCGCCGACCGAGGACGGCAAGTCGGCCGTACGGTTTTCGCACGAAGGCACGATGGCGCTGGCCGACATCACGCGTCACACGATCGCGATCAATCGCGAGGTGCGTTCACTCGGCGGGGAATACGACGGATGGGAAACCAGCGTCGAACAGGCTGGCTGAGCGGATTGGCATGTCCGTCGCGCACGACGTGACGCGACGCGTCCGGCGCAAAAAACATCCCGGCAGCGTTGTGACACGCCGCCGGGATCAAGGCATCGCCGGCCGAAACCGGCGATGGGCCTGAGGGTTCGCTCAGGCACGAGGAAAACGATGCGTGCGGATCAGGCGAACGGTTGCCGAGGCGCGCCGTGGGTGCCATCGCGCAGCCTGCCGAACGCCTGTCCGGTTCCGCCGACGCGGTCTTCCGGCGTCGGACGGGCAAAAAGCCCCCGCTCCTGCGCGAGCGAGCGGGGAAATAGTTGACCGGGCCGGGGAAGAACGGTCAACCGGCCAAATTGTGATCGCGGGTCACAAGACGGTCTGTGCGGCAACTCACCCTTTGATGACATGCGGCAACGGGCGACAGCCTCATGAGCCGGGCGCGAAATTCCCGATCGATTGCCGGGCGATACTCGGGTATGTCGATCGGGTATGTCGACGATTCAGGAAATTTCTGCCTTCATTGAACGGCATGGCCATGCGGCCCACCAGGTCGGCAGCGATTTTGATCAATGTCAGCCGTTACCGGCGTTTTTCTTTTCATGTCTGGTCTTCTATTTTTTTAGTTCACGCGGACGTCCTCGGAATCGGGCCAGTTTCCGGTAAATCACGCGCATTGTCAAAGCAGGTTTATTCTATTTTTCACGCGACGTGATTCCGGCTGCATTTTCTCGCGCCTGATTTTATGAATTGGCGTTTTTCGAACGCAATAGCATAAATCACATCGGAAACGCGGCAACCCGGTTTCATCATCCAGGCGCGCTGCTGGAAAACCAGTCGGCAACCATGTCGATCCAGTCCGGATCGCTGACGATTTCAACGACGGTTTCGCCGACGATTTCGGCAGCCGATGCGTCCGTCGCCACGCCGCCCCCGGAAACCGCCGCACCGGCCTTCGCGATCTCGGTGGATGCGCCGGACCGCGGGTCGGCAAGCCGTTCCAGCCAGTCGACGATATTGGCGCGCGCATCTTCTTCGTCGGCGAAGTCGTTGCGCGCGAGAAAGCGATCGAACACGATCCAAGCGAGCGTCTTGCCACGTGAGTCGGATTCGAGTCGCCAGTCGACGACGGCTGTCCGGCCGGACGCCCTGATTTCGAGCGTCGCGGTGAAGCAGTAATCGAGATACTCGATCTCAAGTTTCGACGACATGATTTGCGCCCGTCACTCCGCCCTCTCCAGTCTCATGACGAACCACGCGTGCCGCATTGCGCGCCACTGCGTGAATCTTGCATGACTGTTACAACGTATGTCCTTCCGACTGGCAGTATCACGATAGTCTCGCCCCCTGTCGATATCGACTGCCGATGCATGACCGCCGCTACTTTGCCACCGGCTTTCCCTGCCCCTGAGCCTATGCGGCGAGTCGTTCCGTTTTTCCATTCCGCGTATCGACCTGCTCCGTTGCCGTGATCGCACTGCTAAACTCGAACCCAAGAACCCGCTCGCACCACCAGAGGAAATAATGACACTCGCCCACGCACAACAAAGCGGCGTGGATGTCTGGATTATCCAGCTCCCCGGGCATGCCCCGTATGCCTATACGCACCTCAAGCGGGTATTCTCGTCCGACGACTCGCGACATCGGGTCGTGATGATCGATCTGAAGAAGTTGCTGGCGTGCGCCGACCGCGACACGACGGACTATGTCCTGCCGTCGGTCCAGTACTGGGCCCCGGGAAAAGCCGCGGGTATCCGCACATTCCTCGCTCCGGATCAGGACAGGATTCCCGACATGCCGTTCATCACGTTTCGCGAGACCAGAGCGCGAACGCTGCTCGGCATTCCCGGCCTGTCGAAAATCGGCGTCGCTTCGTTTCGCAACGGCCAGCATCGGGCGCGCTATCTTGCCCATGCGGGCGCGACGACGCTGCCCGTCGAGATCCACGAGACCGAGGCTGATTTGCTCGTTCGATATTGCGGCGAGTAACGGCGAAGCGCGTCCGGCTTTCTCACCGATACCGGCAAGCCCTCAGGCGTCGATCGCGTAGATCCGATCGGTGACCTCCGTCGGGCCGATGCGGCTCGTTTCGATACCGGCCAGTTGCCAGCCGTTGTGTTCGTAGAAACCGATCGCTCGCACGTTGCCGTCCAGCACCTGCAGGTGGACCTTGCCCGCGCCGATCGACCGCGCCCACGCACGGACGGCTTCGATCATGCGCTTGCCCGTCCCGCAGCCGTGATGCGAAGGATGGACATGCAGGCAGTCGAGCAGCACACCGAGCGCCGGATCGTCAGGACGTTCCGCACTGACGAAGCCGACGGGCGCGCCGTCCGACTCGGCGATCAGCACCAGGCCCCACTCGTCTTCGTTGCGATCGAGATACTTGCGCCACCGGATCGCGTGCTCTGTCGGCACCTCATCCGACAGATAGGCGGCCGGAAGGATATGGCTGTATGCGCTCTGCCAACTCTGCGTATGCAGGCGAGCGATGAGGGACGCGTCGTGCGCAGTCGCGGCGCGAAGCGTGGTCCGAGTGTCCGACATGGGTTGGCGACTCCTTGTAGCGTGTTCTATCGATCGGTATGTGTCGTCGCAAAATATACCGTGCCTTGCGAAATGCCTTTCTCGGTGACGCATCGCGGGGGTATCGCTGCATATGCAAAAAAAATCCCGGCGCCTTCATGGGTCGTCGGGATCGAACGGCCCTGCAAAGCATGAGGGCACGAGGAAGGCGATACATTACACCCATGAAAGACTGTTGCGCTTTGTCGGTTGGCGCCAAGTCCCTGTTCCATTCCGCCAATCCAGTCTTCGATGGAATGCCGTAAACGAAAAAAGCCTGCTCGCGCATCACGCGAGCAGGCAAGAAAACGGATCAGCATTCGAGGCACGAGGGCTGTCCAGGAGAGATAACGGCACGGCGCGCGCAAACCTTAGCGGAAAGCAGCAGCGATATCAGCCGATGCTGCGTTCGATGTCGAGCCCAATTTCGACACACGCCCGCTTTGCCTGGCGAACGAGCACCCAGGAGGATTGATGCCGGTGCTTCTAGCGGGATTCGACGGCTTGTGCCGTTGGCCCGCCGCACAACTGGTGGTGGCGATGAACACCGCCTGAAGAATGTCGTCCCAAAGCGGCTGGCTCCGAATGAGCAGCGGATCAGTTGCCCGCGCAGAGAAACTGAACCGTATTCGTGCCGGTTCCGGTGAAAGTGATCAATGCACCCGAATCTTGACTGACCTTCACGGCGTTCGCCGCGGTCGTGTCGTTGGCCGTGCAGGTATAACTCGACGCAGACGTATAAACGGCTGGACCGGTGAGTTTGACCGTGGCGCTGCCGGATGCCAACGCGACCGATCCATGCACCATGTGCGGAGCATTCGCGCCGGCACCGGTCGGGCTATAAAGCGGCATTGAACCTGTTCCGCCAGCCGAAATATTTCCTTTTGCGGAATAGTTTCCGGTATCTGAAAACGTGTGCTCGTTGACGCCGGAAAGATTCTGCAACGCAAGCAGCCCGTTCGCAAATATCGCGCGAAGCGACGCGGTCGTTGCATCGCTTCGGATTGCCGCAACCTTGTTCCCTGCACTGCCGAACCACACGACAGCGTCCTTTCGTGGCAATACAATTGCGTTGCCTTCGCCAGTCGTCGTGTTCAAGGCGCTGCTTTGAAACACGATCCCGTTTTCGAAGGCAGTGTTGTTGTTTACGATGCCGACGGCGGCACTGGCGTTGGCCGCGCCGGTCTTCACATCACGGCGTCCCGATGACAACCAGAGCCCCGGGGTGATACCGCTCCGGAACATGTCGTACGGGTCGAGTCCAACGACGGAGCCCTGATTTACAACGTCGATTTCATGCCCTTGAGTCGTTCCGGCGCCCGGCCTTCTCCGCGCTTCGGAGTAGGTGGCATAGGCAGTTTGGACGTGAACCGTATTGTCATTGATTGCATAGCCCGCAACACCCTGAGCGGCCATTGACCCGGTCAGCGAATTGTCCGACGTGCGCGTCGCTCCCAGCAAACCCATTCCACCACCGGCCGATTGCGACCATGTTTGCGCGCACGCGGTCGTACATGGAATCAATGAGTTAAGCCAGGTGAATTGATTTCCGAATGATGCAACGGTGGGTGCCGTGTGGCCGGTTTTCGAGGAAGACGCGCCGTAGGGTTGAGAAGCCGTGCGTGGCAGGCCGGCCGCCGGCTGAGCGTGCGACGGCAACGCGGCCAACGATACGAGCGCGACAAGCAAGCGAATGCGGATGTTCTTCATGGTGAGTGGTCAACCGAGAGGTGAAACGTCGAGAACGAACATGTAATCGAGCAAGTTCCGAGCGACGATCGTGGGCACTTCACACGGCCCGAAATCGAGGCCTGCACAGTATGCATTGTCGTAATCGAACCCGAAAAACCGAAGTGTCGTGGGTCGCCGTGGTCGCTTGGCTGACGCGCACGCATTCCGGCTTGAGGCTCGGGAGATGCTCACGCCGGCCAATCGCGAATCCACCCTGTCACGAGGTCGCGTCGAGGCACGGTTCGAGTTTCGAGAAACGACAAATCCTCCGTGTGCGGCTGCCCCTCGACACGTGTGCGTGCCGATACGCCGTCGGTAGTGCACTCCCGAGAATGAAGCAAACGCCGAACGACAGTGGATGGATGATCCCACTTACATGACGTAAGATTGCCAACCGTGACCCCCACCACATCGATGGAGACCGAAATGGTGAAGGCGGCATTGAAGGCGATCGGCAGGCCGATCTGGAAGCGGGTGCAGTTCCGTATCAATGTTGCGATCGATCGGCGCATCGAATCTGACCGGGCAGAAATTGCGCGGCTCAAGCAGGCGACTGTCGACCTTCAAAAAAAGATCGACTCCCTGTACGTCGAGCGCGGATGCACAAGTGAGCATTTCGATCTGGACAAACGCATTGCGAATGCAATCGAACAACGAATCTTCGTTCCATCCGATCCAGTCCTCGACGATCAAGCGCCGTTCATGCAGTACTCGACATGTAGTGCGGCCGATATGCTTCACCCGGAGCATGCACGAGTTTGCGCGATGCTCTGCCTCCCCCCGATGTATCAGCGAAAATTTTGGGAATGGACATACATCATCCACCACCTGAACCGGCTAGGCATGCTCACCCCCGGTCGGCGCGGGCTCGGCTTTGGCGTGGGTCAGGAGCGATTGCCGGCGCTTTTCGCCAAACTGGGATGCTTCATCGTCGCCACTGACGCGCCACCGGAAATTGGACAATCCAGCGGATGGTCCCAAACCGGACAACACAGTAACGCCCTCAACGAGCTGCGATTCCCGAACATCGTGGCCGACGAAATTTTCGATCGCGCCGTGACGCATCAACATTGCGACATGAACGCCATTGCCCCGTCTTTGCGCGATTTTGATTTCAACTGGTCCTCCTGCTGCTTCGAGCACCTTGGCAATCTGGAGGCCGGCCTTCAGTTCGTCATCAACAGCATGGATACACTGAAGCCCGGTGGGGTTGCCGTTCACACGACGGAATACAATCTTTCGTCGAACGACGATACGTCCAGCGAAGGCGGCACCGTGATTTACCGAAAGCGCGATATGGAAGAACTCGTCATGCGGTTACGCAAGCGAGGATACGAGGTTGAGTCGTTCGCGCCAGCACCACACGCGCACGCACTCGATTTCCACGTCGACGCGCCGCCGTACAGCAACAACCCGCATCTCAAATTGAGGTTGGCCGGCTATACAACCACCTCCGCCGGAATCTGCATTCGCCGCAGCGCGTGAGTTCCCTTGTTGTTGGAAGGTTCTGCGAAGGTCGCGCCGTATCCGTAGCAGGTGCATACCGGCGCGCCATCAGGAATCTCGACGGCTGCCGAGTACGCGCCATTGGACGGCAATCGGGAAATCAAGTTTCCGATCTCGGCTGGCCGCAGATCGACGCGACTCCGGGCACGTTCGCGTAAAGCAGCGCGGTGCATGCCCTGCCCCACTCGCAGATACGGCAACAGCCACGCGCAGGCATGCGTCTGCAACAAGATCGTGAAACGCAAAGGCCCCATGAAAATTCTCTTTGCGGAAGTCAAAACAAAAACGGCACTGTCTTTTGGGACAGTGCCGTTTTTAACTTCTTGATACCGCTAGGAATTCTGTGGGGTGGCTGATGGGACTCGAACCCACGACGACAGGAATCACAATCCTGGACTCTACCAACTGAGCTACAGCCACCACTGATACTGCTTACTTTGCTTCGCTGTTTTGTTTCAGCAGCGAAGAACAAGATTATACGAAGACTTTTGAATCTTGCAAAGCCTTTTTTTCAAAAATTTCTTCGGCTTCGTTCAGATGCGCGCGCGCCTCGTCAAACACGGCCAGATCGCCGCGCGCGAGCTTCTTGTTGTCGGACAGCACGCGGCGCCAGCCACGCGCGCCCGGCATGCCGCGATACAGTCCGAGCGCGTGCCGAACGATCGCGCCGAGATAGGTCCCACGCTTCAGTTCGGCCGCGCAATACTCGATCAGCTGCGCCTCGGCTTCCTCGCGCGTCGGCACCGCTGCAGTCGACCCGTAGAAGCGCGTATCGACTTCGGCCAGCACAAACGGATTGTGATACGCCTCGCGACCCAGCATCACGCCGTCGACATGTTCGAGGTGCTGCGCAACCTCGTCGAGCGTCGTGATGCCGCCGTTGATGACGATCTCCAGCGACGGAAAATCACGCTTCAACTGATACGCATAGTCGTACTTGAGCGGCGGGATCTCGCGATTCTCCTTCGGCGACAAACCCTTCAGGATCGCGTTGCGCGCATGCACGACGAACGTTTCGCAACCGGCCTCGGCCACCGTGCCGACGAAGTCCCGCACGAACGCGTAATCTTCGACCGCGTCGACACCGATCCGGTGCTTGACCGTGACCGGCACCGACACCGCGTCGCGCATCGCCTTCACGCCGTCGGCAACGAGCTGCGGCTCGTTCATCAGGCACGCGCCGAACGCGCCGCGCTGCACACGCTCGGACGGACATCCGCAATTCAGGTTGATTTCGTCGTAGCCCCACTGCTCGCCGAGCTTCGCGGCGCGCGCGAGATCGTCACGCTCGCTGCCGCCCAGTTGCAGCGCGATCGGCGATTCGCTCGGCGTGAACGCAAGATGCCGCTGCGCGTCGCCGAACAGCAGCGCGCCCGTCGTGATCATCTCCGTATACAGCCACGTGTTGCGCGTCAGCGTACGGTGGAACGACCGGCAATGACGGTCGGTCCAGTCGAGCATGGGCGCGACGGAAACGCGGCGGGGAGGAAGCGAGGACGAAACGGACATGGAATTCGGGCAACAGGCCAGCCGGCACGGGAACAACCGGTTATTTTACCGCAACCCGGGCCACTCCTGCCGGCGCTCCGCTAGCCGCCCTCGCCCAGCTCCGCATCGACGGCCCGGCGCGCCTCGTCGAGCACGCGCTCGATCACGCGTCGCTCGGTCAGCAGCATCCCGTCGACCTTGACGAGCCGCCAGTCGATCCGCACGGCATCGCCTTGCAGCACGCGGTAGTGCGCATGCTCGCCGTCCCAGACCTGCTCGGTCTTCACCTCGATCTCGAAACCGCGGTACGGCTCGCTGAAATCGCCGAGGTCGCTGCCTTTCGGTTCCATCGCACGCTCCGTGGCGACGCGGCGCCAGGCCGTCCGGGCAGCCGGCGCCGGGCGCTCAATCGTATTCGTTGGACAAAAAGGATTTGCCGTCGGTCGTCAGGTCGACCCGGTCGGCCGTCGCCTGATAGATCAGCCCCTCGTTCAGCAAAGCATAGACAACGTCGTCGAACGCAGCGGGAACCGGCCGGCTTTCGCCGAACTGGTCGATCCACTTCAGCGCCTCGATGGCTTCAGGGGAAAGAATGGGGGTCATGCGTTTGCCTCCGGCGTCGCGTCGCTCCATCCTAGCACTTCGTCCGGACGCCGAATACCGAGGCATGCGCGCAGCGGGAACGCCGATGCGGCGCGGGGGGCACACTGCCCGCCGGCGCCGCATCGGAGCAGGACACGCGCGGTCAGAGACGCGCGATCGAGACTTCGGTGGACTTCACGAGCGCGACGACTTCCGCGCCGACCTTCAGTTCGAGTTCGTCGACCGAACGGGTCGTGATCACCGACGTGACGATGCCGAACGGCGTCTCGACGTCGACTTCGGAGACCACGGACCCGCGAATGATCTCCTTCACCTTGCCCTTGAACTGGTTACGTACGTTGATTGCAGTGATGCTCATCGGGATGATCGCTCCGAAGAAAAAAGTCTCAAGACGGGCGGCCGGAGCCGCCCGGAATTAAACGGCCCAGCGGATCTGCCCGACCGGTCGAACCTTGTCTGCCTCATGCTCCGCGTCCTGATCGACCGCACCGGGCCCGCCGGCAAGCACGCGCTTCAGCACGCGATCCTCCAGCGCCGCGAATGCGGCCGAGGCACGGGCGCGCGGCCGGTCGAGCGGCACGGGCTGATCGAGCGCCACACGCCCCTGCTCGATCAGCAGGATGCGGTCGCCGAGCGCGACGGCCTCCTGCACGTCGTGCGTGACGAGCAGCGCGGTGAACCGATGCTCGCGCCACAACCGCTCGATCAGCGCATGCATCTCGATGCGGGTCAGCGCGTCGAGCGCGCCGAGCGGCTCGTCGAGCAACAGCAGTTGAGGCCGGTGCACGAGCGCGCGGGCCAGTGCAACGCGTTGGCGCTGGCCGCCCGACAATTGCGCGGGCCAGTCGTTGGCCCGCTCCAGCAGGCCGACTTCATCGAGCACCGCGCGCGCCTGATCGCGCGCGCCGCGCCCGAGGCCCAGCATCACGTTCTGCAGCACGGTCTTCCACGGCAGCAGACGCGCATCCTGGTACATGATCCGCGTGTCGAGCACGCCGCCGCCCTCGCCGCGCGTCACGAGCGCGCCGCTGCTCGGCTGCTCGAGCCCCGCGACGAGACGCAGCAGCGTCGATTTCCCGCAGCCGCTGCGGCCGACGATCGCGACGAAGCTGCCGCGTGCGATACCGAGCTCGACGTTGTCGAGCACCGTGCGTGCGCCGAAGCGCTTGCTGACGCCCGACAGCGTCACCGCGTCGTCGGGTGCCGGGCTGTCCGCGCGTCGTCGCGCGAGCGGCACGACCGATGCGCCGCCGTCGCGCTCGAGAATCGCCGCGTCGCGCGCATCGCCGTCCGCGACGCGTGCCTGTGCCAGTTCGACCTCGAGGTCCGCGCCGGCGAGCGGGCCGTAGGCGGCCGCCGAAGTGGTCGCATTCATGCCTTTGCTCCTGATTGATAAGCGGGATGCCAGCGCAGCGTCACGCGCTCGAGCCATTTCGCCAGCACGTCGGCCAGCTTGCCGAGCACCGCGTACAACAGGATGCCGACCACCACCACGTCGGTTTGCAGGAATTCACGCGCGTTCATCGTCATGTAGCCGATGCCCGACTGCGCGGAGATCGTTTCCGCGACGATCAGCATCACCCACATCAGCCCGAGCGCGAAACGCACGCCGACGAGGATCGAAGGCAGCGCACCGGGCAGGATCACGTCGCGGTACAGCGCGAAGCCGCGCACGCCGTAACTCTTCGCCATCTCGATCAGGTTCGCGTCGACCGAACGGATCCCGTGATACGTGTTGATGTAGACCGGGAAGAACACGCCGAGCGCGACCAGGAACAGCTTCGCCTTCTCGTCGATGCCGAACCACAGGATCACAAGCGGAATCATCGCGAGCGCCGGAATGTTGCGGATCATCTGGATCGTCGAATCGAGCGCGACCTCGGCCGCCTTCGACAGGCCGGTCGCGAGCCCCAGCGCAAGGCCGACGCCGCCGCCGATCGCAAAGCCGAACAGCGCGCGCCACGTGCTGACCTTCACGTTCGCCCACATTTCACCCGACGTCACGAGCGACCAGGCCGCGCGGACGACCGCCACCGGTTCGGGCAGCACGCGGGTCGACAGCCAGCCGGTGCGCGCACCGACCTCCCATGCCACCAGCAACGCGAGCGGCACGAGCCACGGCGCGACGCCGCGCCAGGCACGGGCCGCCACGACGGCGCCCGTCGTCGACGTTTTCGTTGTCATCGCAGGCCTCCTGTCGCTCAGCTCTGCGCGGCTTTCGGCAGATAGTTGTTGCCGACGATTTCGCCGAACGGCCCCGACAGCGGGCCGGTCGCCTTCTCCGCGCCCTTGCCCTTGATCAGCGGGAACACGAGCTCGGCGAAGCGATACGACTCCTCGAGGTGCGGATAACCGGACAGGATGAACGTCTCGATGCCAAGATCCGCGTATTCGCGCATGCGTTCCGCGACCTGCTCGGGATTGCCGACGAGCGCCGTGCCCGCGCCGCCGCGCACCAGGCCGACGCCGGCCCACAGGTTCGGGTACACCTCGAGCGCGTCGCGGCCGCCGCGCTTGCCGCCGTGCAGCGCGGCCATCCGGCGCTGGCCTTCCGAATCCATGTTCGCGAACGCCTGCTGCGCACGCGCGATCGTGTCGTCGTCCAGACGGCTGATCAGGCGCTCGGCGTCACGCCACGCTTCGTCCTCGGTTTCACGCACGATCACGTGCAAGCGGATGCCGAACTTGATCTTGCGACCGCGCGCCTCCGCGCGGGCCCGGATGTCGGCGATCTTCTTCGCGACGGCCTCGGGCGGCTCGCCCCAGGTCAGGTAGGTATCGATGTGATCGGCCGCAATCGCGTGGGCGGCCGGCGACGAACCGCCGAACCACAGCGGCGGATGCGGACGCTGCACGGGCGGATAAAGCGCCTTGCCGCCCTTCGACTGCAGGTGCTTGCCGATGTAGTCGAAGCCGCCGTTGTCGTGCGACGCGGCCAGCAGCCCGCGCCAGATGTTCAGGAAATCGTCGGTAATCTCGTAGCGCGTGTCGTGATCGGCAAACAGGCCGTCGCCTTCGAGTTCGGCCGCGTCGCCGCCCGTCACGACGTTGATCAGCAGGCGGCCGCCGGACAGGCGGTCGAACGTCGCGGCCATCCGTGCCGCCAGGCCCGGCGACGCGATGCCGGGACGCACGGCGACCAGGAATTTCAGGCGCTGCGTCGCCGGGATGAGGCTCGACGCGACCACCCACGCATCCTCGCAGGAACGGCCGGTCGGCAGCAGCACGCCTTCGTAGCCGAGCGTATCGGCCGCGACGGCGACCTGCTTGAAGTAATCGTAATCCGCGGCGCGCGCACCTTCGGCCGTGCCGAGATAGCGGCTGTCGCCATGCGTGGGGATAAACCAGAACACATTCATCTGCTGCTCCTGCTTGACTGTCACTGCCGAAATTTGGAAAAGACATCGCCCTGCTCGCGTCGCGGATGCGCGGCGCATGCATGGTGTGCGTTCGATTCGGGATAGCTCGCCGGTCGGGCCGCGCGGCGGGCGAGGACGCGATTGCACGGCTGTTTCTGGGAAATCAGTCTAGGGATCGGTGCAGGGCTTTGGAACGATTTTTTTGAGCTTAGGTTTTCCGCTTTCGTGATTAGCACGACGCTGGAGCGAATATCGCCGCGGACGGGCCCTATAATGGCGCACCTATCCGAATAACTCCGCGCGTCCGGCCCCGGCCGTGCGCGCCTGCGGTGCACTCATCGATGCAGAAAGTCATCCTGCCATTCCTGTCCGGCTTCCTGGCCGCCCTGTTCTTCCGCGAGGCGACGCTCGCGCTCCTTCACACCGCCGACCTGATCGCCGCAACCGGCTTCTCGACGCAGCCGTTCGCGCCGCTCGGCATTCCTGAATTTGTCGCGAATGCGCTGATCAGCGCATGCTGCGCCATTCCGATGGCGTGGCTGCTGCGCGTATCGCCGGAACGCGAGGCATCGTGGATCGGTGCGCTCATATTCGGCGGCATCGTGCTGACGGCCGCCCGCGTGTTCGCGATCGATCCGCTGCGCGGCATCTGGCCGTCGGGCAACATGATGCCCGTGCTCGCGGCCGGCTTCGCGGCGAACGCGGTGTGGGGCTTCGGCGCGCTCGTGTTCATGCGCGCGTTCATGTCCGACGACGCGGGCGACGAATAACGCACGCTCGGGCGCGATGCCCTTCGATCGCCCTCCGCAAAAAAGGCCGCCTGCATCCGCAGGCGGCCTTTTCGTTTCTGTCTAGCGTGCCGGCCGGCCCGACCGACGTCAGTCCTTCAGATTCCGCAGCGGATGCGTGTCCGGCGCCCACGGGCTGTCGAACATCGCGAGCACGTCGGCGCGATCGACATCGGCGGCCGACTTGAAGCGCCAGGCCGGCCGGTGATCCTTGTCGACGATCAGCGCGCGCACGCCCTCGATCACGTCGCCGCGCGCGAACGTCGAGCGCGTGAGATCGAGATCGCGCCGCAGGCAATCGGCCATCGTCGCGCCGCGTGCGCGTTCGACGACCTCGAGCGACACGGCCATCGACAGCGGAGACAGCTGTTCGCGCATCGCATGGGTCGCCTTTTCGACCCAACCGTCGACAGCCGCGCAATCCTGCTCGGCGTCGAGCGATGCGAGGATCGCGTTGACGTCGGGCTGCGCGAAATGCCGGTCGATCCCGGCGCGCGCATCGGCCAGCGCCGACGTGTCGGGCGTCGGCACGACCTTGTGCGCGGCAGCCGCCTCGGCGACGCAAGCCACCGCCCGCGCACCGCTGTCGATCGGCGCGCTGCGCAGCGTATCGAGCAGTGCCGGCAGCGCGGCATCGGGCAGATAGACGTCGGCGAGTTGCGCGTACAGCGCGTCGGCCGCGCCGAGCGCCGCACCGGTCACGGCGAGATAACGGCCGATCGCGCCGGGCGTGCGCGCGAGAAACCAGCTCATCCCGACGTCCGGGAACAGGCCGATGCGCGTTTCCGGCATCGCCATCTTGGTCGAGTCGGTCACGACGCGCAGGCCGCCCGTATGCCGCGCGGCCTGCGAAATACCCATGCCGCCGCCCATCACGACACCATGCATCAACGCGATGTACGGCTTCGGATACGTGAAGATCGCATGGTTCAGCGTGTATTCCTCGATGAAGAACGTGTCGACCGCGTCGCGGTCGCCGCGCTGCCATGCGTCGTGGAAGAAACGCACGTCGCCGCCCGCGCAGAACGCGCGCGGGTGCGGGCTGTGCACGACGACGGCGACGACTTCGGAATCGTTGCGCCACGCGTCGAGTGCCTGCTGCATCAGCCGGATCATGCCGACCGACAGCGCATTCAGCGCCTTCGGCCGGTTCAGCTCGAGAAAGCCGATGCGGTTCGCGACATACGCGTGGACGTCGGGCCGGGCGGATTCGGCGGTAGCAACGGCGGAAGTGGAATCGGTCATGGAAGTCATCCGGCAAACGGCAGTCGCACGGTCAGTGCGCCTGCATCTTCGAGAACAGGTTCAGTACCACGACGCCCGAGATGATCAGCCCGAGGCCGATCACCGCCGGCAGGTCAGGCACCTGACGATAGAGCAGCATCGCGACGAGCGTGATCAGCACGATGCCGGCGCCCGACCAGACTGCATAGATGATGCCGACGGGCATCGTGCGCAACGTGAGCGACAGACAGTAGAACGCGATGCCGTAACCGGCGACGACGAGCGCCGACGGCCAGAAGCGCGTGAAGCCGTCCGCCGCGCGCAACGCGGACGTGCCGACCACTTCCGCGACGATCGCGATCGCGAGCCATGCATAACCGGGCAGTTGCATCGCTCAGCTCCTGGCGAGGGCCAGCACGGCGTAGTCGTGGCCGAGCTCCGCGCACAGCGCCTCGACGACGAACTCGTGATCCGCGCGCTGCGGCAGCCCCGACGCGGTGATCGAGCCGATTACGCCGGCGCCGGCGACGGTCAGCGGGAACGAGCCGCCGTGCGGCGCATATTCGGCGATCGGCAGCCCGTGCTTGTCCGCGAGCGTGGCGCCGGCCTGCTGCATGCGCAGGCCGATCGCGTACGAGCTGCGGCGGAAATGCGCGACGACGTTGCGCTTGCGGCGCACCCAGTCGGCGTTGTCGGGCGTCGCGCCGGCGAGCGCCGCGTAGAACAGCGGCTGGCCGAACGTGACGATGTCGATCGCGATCGCATGGCCGCGCGTCGTCGCGAGCGCATGCATCCGGTTGCCGAGCGCCCATGCGCGCGCGGGATCGAAATGGGGAAACACGAGCGCCTGTTCCTGCACGCCGATCGATTGCAGATCGTGAGCGATGTCCATGAATCCGTCGATACAGTAAAGGGAGCCGCAACGGCGCCGACGCGATCGCGCACGGCCCTGCTGCCGGGATGACGACACAAACCGCTCGATTCTAGCGCACGCGCTCCACGTACCGTCCCTACGAGACGCGACACGCGATTGTCAGAAAGTGCTTGCATGCCCTCGGGTAACTCCTTATAATTCATTTCTTCGACGGACGCGGGGTGGAGCAGTCTGGCAGCTCGTCGGGCTCATAACCCGAAGGTCGTAGGTTCAAATCCTACCCCCGCAACCAACCCGTCCAGCATTCCGCAAAAAGCCCGGCCTCGCGCCGGGCTTTTTGTTTTTCCGCGCCCGGGCACGGCCCCCTTTTCGCGCACGCGCACCTCCGCTTCGCGCGACATGCCGCCCGCATGCGCAGGCGTTCTGGAATGGCGTGCCCCGGTGATACACTCGCATCACCTCGTCCCTTCCACTCGACATGAAATTCTGCTCCGTCTGCGGTCACGAAGTCATCGCGCGCATTCCTCCGGGCGACAACCGCGAGCGCTTCGTCTGCGATCACTGCGGCACGATCCACTACCAGAATCCGCGCAACGTCGTCGGCACGGTCCCGGTCTGGGGCGACCAGATCCTGCTGTGTCGCCGCGCGATCGAACCGCGCTACGGATTCTGGACGCTGCCGGCAGGCTTCATGGAAATGGGCGAAACGACGGCCGAAGCCGCCGCGCGCGAAACGCTCGAGGAAGCCGGCGCACGCGTCGAGGTGCAGAACCTGTTCACGCTGCTCAATGTGCCGCACGTGCACCAGGTCCACCTGTTCTACCTCGCGCGGCTCACCGATCCGGGGTTCGAAGCCGGCGAGGAAAGCCTCGAAGTGAAGCTGTTCGACGAAGCCGACATTCCGTGGGACGAGATCGCGTTCCCGACCGTCAGCCAGACCCTGCGTTTCTTCTTCGCCGATCGCGCCGCCGGTGATTACGGCGTGCACACCGGCGACATCTTCCGCTCGCTGCGCAACGGCTGAGCCCGCGCCCCATGGTCCCCTGGCTCGGCCCGGACGATCCGTTTCCGCCCATCGAGCGCGCGCTCGGCCCCGCGACCGGCGCGCCCGGGCTGCTGGCCGCGAGCGCAGACCTGCTGCCGTCGCGCCTCATCGAGGCGTACCTGCGCGGCATTTTCCCGTGGTACTCGGACGGCCAGCCCGTGCTGTGGTGGAGCCCCGATCCGCGCATGATCCTCGTGCCGGCCGAATTCAAGGTGTCGCCGTCGCTGCGCAAGACGCTGAAGCGCGTGCTGCGCGATCCCGAATGGGAAGTGCGGGTCGACCACGACTTTCCGGGCGTGATGCGCGCCTGTGCGCAGGCGCCGCGGCGCGGGCAGCGCGGCACGTGGATCACGGCCGAGATCATCGACGCGTATACGTCGCTCTACCGCTCCGGCAACGCGCACAGCATCGAGACGTGGCACGACGGACGCCGCGTCGGCGGCCTGTACGGCGTGTCGTTCGGGCGGATGTTTTTCGGCGAGTCGATGTATGCGGACGTGACCGACGCGTCGAAAATCGCGCTGGCCGCGCTCATCGCGCACCTTCGCGAGCAGGGGCTGGAGATGATAGACTGCCAGCAGAATACGTCGCATCTAGCGTCGCTCGGCGGCCGCGAGATCGCACGCAAGGCGTTTGTCGCTCACGTGCGCAGCGCGGTGGCCGAACCGCCGATTCCGTGGCAGTTCGACAAGCGCGTGCTCGCCGCGCTGACGGGCTCCGCCGAGAAGGCGGCGCCCTCCGGGATCGAGCGCTAGCGCGGCACTCCTTCCCTGCATCGAGAGCTGCCCATGACTCACCCGACTGAGCTGCCGCTTTCACCGCTTTCGGCGTTGCAATTCTATGCAACGGCGCCCTATCCGTGCAGCTATCTGGACGGTCGCATCGCGCGCTCGCAAGTCGCGACGCCGAGCCACCTGATCAATTCCGACATCTACACCGAACTCGTGAAGGCCGGCTTCCGCCGCTCGGGCGTGTTCACGTATCGCCCGTACTGCGACGGCTGCCGCGCATGCGTGCCGGTGCGCGTCCCCGTGGGCGCGTTCGCGCCGTCGCGCACGCAGCGCAGGATGTGGAAGCGCCACCGCGCGCTGATCGCGACGGTTTCGCCGCTGCACTACGACGAAGAGCACTACGCGCTCTACATGCGCTACCAGTCCGCGCGCCACGCGGGCGGCGGCATGGATCGCGACAGCCGCGACCAGTACGAGCAGTTCCTGCTGCAGAGCCGGATCAACTCACGCCTCGTCGAATTCCGCGACCTCGACGCGCCGGGCGGCGAACCCGGCAAGCTGCGCATGGTCAGCATGATCGACATCCTCGGCGACGGGCTGTCGTCGGTTTACACATTCTTCGAGCCCGACGACCGGCATACGAGCTACGGCACCTACAACATCCTGTGGCAGATCGAGCAGGCGAAGAGCCTCGACCTGCCGTACGTGTACCTCGGCTACTGGATCCGCGAGAGCCCGAAGATGGCGTACAAGGCGAACTTCCACCCGCTCGAGGGGCTGATCGACGGCCGCTGGAAGACGCTCGATCCGGAACGGATCGACCTGCCGCCCGTCGACGCGGCGCTGGCCCGCGCGCCGTTGCCGGGCGGGCATTCCGGCTCGGGTTGACGCACGCGGCGGGGGCTACGAAGCGAAGCACGCCCCTGCCACGCAACTCCCGGTAAAATAGCGGGTTGTCATTCATTCCGGCTGCCCGCCCCATTCCCGTGTTCAGTTCCCTCTATCCGCTGGCCCGCGCATCCCTGTTCAAAATGGATGCGGAAGATGCTCACCACCTCACGCTGCGCGCGCTCGGCGCGGCCGGCCGCACGGGCCTCGCCTGCGCGCTGTCGGCCCGCGTGCCCGACGCACCGCGCACCGTGATGGGGCTCACGTTCCGCAACCCGGTCGGCCTCGCGGCCGGCCTCGACAAGGACGGCGCGGCCATCGACGGCCTCGCGGCGCTCGGCTTCGGCTTCATCGAGGTCGGCACGGTCACGCCGCGCGCGCAGCCGGGCAACCCGCGCCCACGGATGTTCCGCCTGCCGCAAGCCGAAGCGCTGATCAACCGGATGGGCTTCAACAACCATGGCGTCGACCAGTTCGTGAAGAACGTCCAGGCCGCCCGCTATCGCGGCATTCTCGGCCTGAACATCGGCAAGAACGCCGACACGCCGATCGAGCGCGCCGCCGAGGACTACCTGTACTGCCTCGAGCGCGTATACCCGTTCGCGAGCTACGTGACGATCAACATTTCGTCGCCGAACACGAAGAACCTGCGCCAGCTGCAGGGCGCCGGCGAACTCGACGCCCTGCTCGCCGCGCTGAAGGACAAGCAGCAGCGCCTCGCCGACCTGCACGGCAAGCTCGTGCCGCTCGCGCTGAAGATCGCCCCCGATCTCGACGACGAACAGGTCAAGGAAATCGGCGACACGCTGCTGCGCCACAAGATCGAAGCGGTCATCGCCACCAACACGACGCTGTCGCGCGCGGCCGTCCAGGGCCTGCCGCATGCGGACGAAGCCGGCGGCCTGTCGGGCCGCCCCGTGTTCGACGCGTCGAACGAAGTGATCCGCAAGCTGCACGCGGAAGTCGGCAACGACGTGCCGATCATCGGCGTCGGCGGCATTTTCTCGGGCGAGGACGCCCGCGCGAAGCTCGCGGCCGGCGCGGCGCTCGTCCAGCTTTACACGGGCTTCATCTATCGCGGCCCGGCGCTCGTGTCGGAATGCGTGAAGGCGATCGCCCGCGAACGCACCGTGTAATATAGACATAAACAAACTATATTTAATGATCGATAGCGTTTTTGCTATCATCGGCCTCACTATCAGAATCATTGACCCGGACAGGGCAAGGACACACACGATGAAATTTTCGCTGCTGAAGAAGCTGCTGGTTGCCGGCCTGGTCGGCACGTCGTTCGCCGCCGCGACCGCGCACGCGGCCGACCTCCTCGACCAGGTCAAACAGCGCGGCACGCTGCGCGTCGGCCTCGAAGGCACGTTCCCCCCGTTCAACTCGAAGAACCCGCAAGGCGAACTCGTCGGCTTCGACGTCGACATCGCGAAGGCCGTCGCCGCGAAGCTCGGCGTGAAGGCCGAATTCGTGACGACCGAATGGAGCGGCATCATCGCGGGCCTGCAGGCCGGCAAGTTCGACGTGATCGCCAACCAGGTCGGCATCACCGACAAGCGCAAGGAAACGCTCGACTTCTCGCCGGCGTACACGTTCTCGTCCGCGCAGCTGATCCAGCGCAAGGACGACACGCGCGAGTTCAAGTCGCTGGACGACCTGAAGGGCAAGAAGCTCGGCGTCGCGCTCGGCACCAACTACATGGACATGGCGAAGTCGGTGCCCGGCATCGACGTGAAGACGTACCCGGGCGCGCCCGAGTACCTGCGCGACCTCGCCGCCGGCCGCCTCGACGCGGCGCTCAACGACCGCCTGATGCTCGCGTACCTGACGAAGAACGCGCAGCTGCCGCTGCGCCCGGGCGCGAACGTCGGCTCGGCGAACCCGTCGGGCATCCCGTTCAAGAAGGGCAACCCGAAGTTCCAGAAGGCGATCGACGACGCGATGACGCAACTCGAGGCCGACGGCACGTTCACGAAGATCTCGGACAAGTGGTTCGGCATCGACGTGACCAAACCGATCAAGTAAGCACGCCTGCATGTCCCGCCTGACGGCGGGCCGGAAAGGGCGGCATCCGTCACGATGCCGCCCTTTGTTTTATGCGTCCGGTTTATGATTGCGCTTTCGCGCACGCATTCGATTCGTACTCCATGTCGACAACGTCCCTGCTCGTCCAATCGCTGCCGGTGCTCGCCCAGGGCGCCGTCCTGACCGTCAAGTTCGCCGTGCTGTCGATGGTGTTCGGCCTGCTTGGCGCCGTCGTGCTCGCGATGATGGGCATCCGGCAAAGCGAAGCGCTCGACGGCTTCGAACGCGTCTGGGTCAACGCGCTCGCGTGGCTCGCGCGCGGGTATGTGAGCCTGATGCGCGGCACGCCGCTGCTCGTGCAGATCTTCGTCATCTACTACGGGCTGCCGAGCCTCGGCATCTCGCTCGACCCGACGCCGGCCGGCGTCATTGCGCTGTCCGCGAACGTCGCGGCTTACATGTCCGAAAGCATGCGCGGCGCCATCAACGGGATCGCGCGCGGCCAATGGCTCGCCGCGTACAGCCTCGGGCTGTCGTGGGGGCAGACGCTGCGCTACGTGATCGGCCCGCAGGCGCTGCGCATCGCGGTGCCGAGCCTGTCGAACAGCCTGATCAGCCTGATCAAGGACACGTCGCTCGTCTCCGTGATCACCGTGACCGAACTGCTGCGCAGCGCGCAGGAAGTGATCGCGGCGACCTATCAGCCGCTGCCGCTCTACCTCGCCGCCGCGGCCGTGTACTGGATCCTGTGCCAGATCCTCGAATGGGTGCAGCGCTGGTACGAAAAGCGCCTGTCGCTGCCGTCGCGGCACTAGCGCACGCGCTTTCGCCGGGCTCCGCATGCGCGCCCGGCGTACCCCCGTCTTCCCGCCTACTCGCCCAAATAGCGCACGCCGAGCGCGGCGCGCGCCGCATCGGTCATCGCGATCATCCGCCGCGAATGGTCGTGCGTCATGATCGGGCTTTCCGTTTCGCCCGCGCGCAGCAGGTCGCAGAAATGCGCGGTCTCGTAGTTCAACCCGCCGCCCTCGGCCGGCGCGTCGAGTTCGACGGTACGCCCGTCCGCATAGCAAATCGTCGCGCGCGCCGGGTTCCACCACTTCTCGTGAATCGTCACGTGGCCGCCGGCCGCGGCGATCAGCGCGTCGCCGCGCCCCATCACGTCGAGTCCGCAAAAGAGCTGGGCGATCCCGCCGTTCGCATGCACGCTGTTCAGGCTCGCGAACAGGTCGACGCCCGTCGCGCCGACGCGGCCGAGCGTCTGCACGTCGAGCGCCGCCCCGAGCCAGTCGACCGCGAGAAACGCCTCGTAGATCCCGATATCGAGCAGCGCACCGCCCGCGCGATCGAGGCGGTAGACGGAGTGGTCGTCCGGCACCGACGACGATGCGCATCCTGCCCGGACGAGCCGGATCTCGCCGATCGGGTCGTTGCGCAGATGCGCACGCAATTGACGGTACAGCGGAAAGAACGGCGGCTTCATCGCTTCCATGAACAGCCGCCCGGCCTCGCTTGCCGCCTGCAGCACGGTATCGAGTTGCGCCGCGTTCAGCGTCGCGGGCTTTTCGCACAGCACGGCCTTGCCGGCGGCCAGCGCGGCCAGCGCGTACTGCGCATGACTGTCATGGAGCGTCGCGATGTAGACCGCGTCGATATCGCTCGCGAGGAGCGCGTCGAGGCTCGCGGCAGGCGTACCGCCGCAAGTCCCGCAAAAGGCGGCCGCGGCGTCGGCGCGGCGAGCCCAGGCACCGGCGAGCGTGGCACCCGGCACGTGCCCGAGGCTTTGCGCGAAGCGGCGCGCAATGCTGCCCACGCCGACGATGCCGAAGCGCACCGGGCGATGGTCGTTGTCGTTCATCCTGATCTTCCGTGTCGGTCGTATGACGGTAGCCGGCACGCTGCCGGCCGGCCGTCATGATAAACGGCCCGGCGGCACACGGATGAGCGACACGCGCAACGTCAGGCGCGCACGGGCACGTCGACCGAGAAATCGCGCGAAATTTCGTCGGCGCTGAAATCGATCAGCGCGAGCGACGCCGCCTCGGCTTCGCGCGGGTCGCGCCGCTCGATCGCATCGACGACGCGCGCATGCGCCTTCACCGCGATCTCGTGTGCCCCTTCCTTCTGCACGACGCGCGGGTTCACGAGGCGCACCGCACCGCGCACGATCGCCGCCATCTGCTGGAAGAACTGGTTGCCGCTGGCCTGGACGATCCGCGTATGCAGCAACTCGTCCGCCGTGTCGTAGCCGGAATCCCCCGGCTGCAGCACCTTGAACGCATCGAACGCTTCGCGAATGCCCGCGATGTCGGTCGCCGTCGCACGCACCGCCGCCTGCGCGGTCGCACGTGGCTCGATCAGCATCCGAAACTCGATGACGTCGCGCATGAATTGCGGGTCGGGTTTCGCCCGAAATCGCCAGCTCACGACGTCTTCGTCGATCATGCGCCAGTCGCGCATCGGGCGCACACGCGTGCCGACTTTCGGGCGCACGTCGAGCATGTCGCGCGCAAGCAACATCGACAATGCTTCCCGCATCACCGTACGACTCACATCGAACTCTTTCGACAGCACGTCTTGCGGCGGCAAGATGCCGCCATACTTGTCCTCGACGATACCCGAGACAAGCCCATCCATCACTTTGGCGACCAGTGACCGGTCTTTGCCCTGCTCCATGACACCTCCCCGTGCGTCGATTTGCGAACACCTGCTCCGCAGTTCCGCCGGCCCTGGTTACCACTGTTCTTATGATCTATAAGTTGATGAGTTCGACGATATTCCGCTATCTGGTAAACACCTGACAGGGTTATCCCTCTTTTTTGACGAGGTGATTTATACGGCTAAAAAAAAAGCCCGGGAAGCGCGCTGCGCTTGCCGGGCCCCGATTTCCACAAGATTTAAACCTTCAGTCCATTAATGATCGACAACGCCGTTACGGACTGCTTCTCATTCAGGTTCAGCCAGCCGGATAAACGATCGTTTCGACGCCGTTTTCCGTGCCAAGCAAGCACAGATTCGCGCCGCGCCCGGCGAACAGGCCGACCGTCACGACGCCCGGCCATGCATTCACCTGCGCTTCGAAACCGCGCGGATCGGCGATCTGCAGCCCCTTCACGTCGATGATCTCGTTGCCGTTGTCGGTGATGTACGGTGCGCCGTCCTTCGTCACGCGCAGCACGGGCACGCCGCCGAGCGCGGCGACGCGCCGGCCGATCGCCGTGCGCGCCATCGGCACGACCTCGATCGGGAGCGGGAACGCGCCGAGCACCGGCACGCGCTTGCTGCCGTCCGCGATGCAGACGAACGTGTCGGCCACCGACGCGACGATCTTCTCGCGCGTCAGCGCGCCGCCACCGCCCTTGATCATCGCGCCGCTCGCGTCGATCTCGTCGGCGCCGTCGACGTACACCTGCAGCGAGTCGACCTCGTTCAGGTCGAACACCTTGATGCCGTGCGCTTTCAGGCGCTCGGTCGTCGCGACCGAGCTCGATACGGCGCCGCGATAGCGCGACTTGACAACGGCGAGCGCGTCGATGAAGCAGTTGGCGGTCGAGCCGGTGCCGACACCGATCACGGCGCCTTCCGGCACGTTCTGGATCACGTAGTCGGCGGCGGCCTGGCCGACGAGGCGTTTGAGTTCGTCTTGAGTCATGGCGTGGTAATGCTGCGGGATTGCGAAAAACCGCCAGTTTACCGGAGTCGGGGGACGGCCCGTGTTTTTCGGCGTGCGACGCGCCGCGTGTTCACGGTGCGCCGGACGCGGGGGCATTATCCGCCGGCTGCGTGCCGGGGAAGTACTTGTCGAGCAACGCCTGTGCGATCGCGTCGGTTTCGGCGTCCGGATTGCCCGCATAGTCGGACGGGCGGAAATGCATCTGGAACGCGGCGAACACGCGCCGCGTGCGCACATCGAGCATTCCGTCGGTCGGCACGTCGTAGCCGTAGCGTGCGAGCTTGAGCTGCAGTTCACGCACGTCGACCGGCGCGCGCGGGTCGCGGCCGCCGAGCCGCGCGGCCACGGTCGCCTCGTCCGGCCACGCGCCGACACCGGCCTGCGCCAGCGCATGCCACGGGAACAGCGGCCCCGGATCGATCTTGCGTTGCGGCGCGATGTCGCTGTGCCCGACCACGCGTGTCGGTGGAATGCCGTAGCGCGCGACGATGTCCTTCGACAGGTCGATCAATGCGACGACCTGCTCGGGGGGATACGGCTGCCAGGTGCGATTCTGCGGATCGAGCGGGCCGCGGTTCACGTTCTCGATGCCGATCGACACCGCGTTCAGCTCGGTCGTGCCTTGCCATTCACTCACGCCCGCGTGCCAGGCGCGCTGCGCTTCCGGCACGAGCTGATAGACGACGGGCATCCCGCGCTCGATGCGCGGCTGCGGCGGGACGACGTAATGCACGCTGACCGAATCGCCCGTCAGCGTGCGCAACGACTTCGCCTCGTCGCTTTCGGTGTAGTGCATCACGAGAAAGCGAACCCGCGAATCGGCGCCGCGCGCATGCAGGCTCGTGTCGGCGTAGTAGGTCCCGCGTTCGACGAGCGACGGCGACGTGCAGGCCGCCAGCAGGCACAGCACGGCGCAGGAGGCGCCAACACGGAGCAGGGTCATCGGTCGCGGGTTCCGGAGAGCCGCGTGCCGCACCCCATCACGGCACGCGTCGTTCGGGTCATTCGAAGCCCCGCGCGGCTCGCGCGGGACGGGCGGGCGTCAGCCCTTCGCGCGCCGCTGGCGCACGGCCTCGTACAGGCACACGCCGCTCGCGACCGACACGTTCAGGCTTTCCACGCTGCCGGCCATCGGGATGCTCATCACTTCGTCGCAGGTGTCGCGCGTAAGCCGGCGCATGCCTTCGCCTTCGGCGCCCATCACGAGCGCGACGGGGCCGTCGAGCTTGGTCTCGTAGAGCGTCGCCGGCGCCTCGTCCGACGTGCCGATGATCCACACGCCGGCTTCCTTCAGCTCGCGCAGCGCGCGGGCGAGGTTCGTCACCGTGATGTACGGCACCGTGTCGGCCGCGCCGCTCGCCACCTTGGCCGCCGTCGCGTTCAGGCCGACTGCGCGGTCGCGCGGGGCGATCACCGCATGCGCGCCGGCCGAATCGGCGACACGCAGGCACGCGCCGAGGTTGTGCGGATCGGTGACGCCGTCGAGCACGAGCAGCAGCGCGGGACCCTGGATGCCGTCGAGCAACTCCGACAGGTTCTGCGCAAGCGGCATGTCCTCGACCCGCGCGACAACGCCCTGGTGGCGCTCGGTGTGCGCGAGGCCCCACAGGCGCGTTTCGTCGGCTGCAATCAATCGCACGCCCGCTTCCTTCGCGGCGTGCAGGAAGTCCTGCATGCGGCGGTCGCGGCGCGTCTGGTCGTACAGCACCTCCGCAACCGTCGATGCATCGTGCCGCAAACGTGCGGTCACCGCATGAAAACCGTAAAGAACCTTCAGACGTGACATGACTGGAACAACCTTCGATCAAACGTGCGGCCGCGCGACACGCGCAGCCGCGATCCATGGAAAAGGAAAGCGCCGCGTTGCCGGCCGATGACCGGTGACGCGGCGTCTCTCGATACTGCGGAGCGTGCGCTTGCGACGCCCCGAACGCTCAATACTTCTTGCGGGCGCGAGTCTTCTTCGCGGTCGGCTTCGCGGGCGCACCGCTCCCGCCACCGCCCTTCTTCTTCGCGGCGGCACGCGCGGCGCGCGCGTCCTTCACCGCGACGCTCGGCGCGCTCGCGGCCTGCTTGCGACGCGGCGCCGACTCTTCCGACGGCGGCAGCGCGCGCACGCGCGGACCGTTGCCGTTGCGATCGGCACCGGCGGCAGCCGGCGCAGGCGACGGACGCGGCGCCTTCACCGGCGTATCGCGCACGAGGCGGAAGTCGATCTTGCGCGCGTCGAGATCGACGCGGCTCACCTGGACGCGCACGCGATCCGACAGGCGATAGCGGATGCCCGTCCGCTCGCCGCGCAGCTCGTTCTTGATCTCGTCGTACTGGAAGTAGTCCGAGCCGAGTTCCGTGACGTGCACGAGCCCTTCGATGAACAGCGTGTCGAGCTGCACGAAGATGCCGAACGACGTGACGCCGTTCACCATCCCGCCGTACTCCTCGCCGAGCTTGTCGCGCATGAAGTAGCACTTGAGCCATGCCTCGACGTCGCGCGACGCTTCGTCCGCACGACGTTCGTTCGCCGAGCAGTGCAGGCCGAGTTCTTCCCAGATCGCCGTGTTCGAGCGCGAGCGGCCGCGCGATTCGTCGTCGGCCTGCTGCATGGCGCGCGCGCGCGGCGACAGCGCGGTGTTCAGCTCGAAGCCGTCCGGCGCCTTCGGCACGTACTTCTTGCCCGACAGGATCGCGTAGATCGCACGGTGCGTGAGCAAGTCCGGATAACGGCGGATCGGGCTCGTGAAGTGCGCGTACGCGTCGTAGGCGAGGCCGAAGTGGCCGATGTTGTCCGGGCTGTAGACGGCCTGTTGCATCGAGCGCAGCAGCATCGGCTGCAGCATCTGCGCATCGGGCCGGTCGCGGATCTGCGCCATCAGCGCCGCGTAGTCGCTCGCATGCGGCTTGTCGCCGCCACCGAGCGACAGGCCCATGCCGCGCAGGAAGGCACGCAGGTTCTCGAGCTTCTCCGGCGTCGGCCCCGCGTGCACGCGGTACAGGCCCGGATGCTTGTTGCGCTTCAGGAAGTCGGCCGCACAGACGTTCGCGGCCAGCATGCATTCCTCGATCAACTTGTGTGCGTCGTTGCGCTGGCGCGGCACGATCTGCTCGATCTTGCCCTGCGAGTTGCAGACGATGTAGGTCTCGGTTGTGTCGAAGTCGATCGCACCGCGTTTCTGGCGTGCGGCGAACAGCGACTTGTAGACGCCGTACAGATCCTGCAGGTGCGGCAACAGGTCGGCGCGGCGCGCGGCCTCCGGCCCCTTCGTGTTCGACAGCACGGCCGCGACCTCGGTGTACGTGAGGCGTGCAGCCGAATGGATCACGGCCGGATAGAACTGGTAGGCCTTGATCTCGCCGCGCGCGGTGATCACCATGTCGCACGCGAGCACGCAGCGGTCGACGTGCGGATTCAGCGAGCACAGGCCGTTCGACAGCTTCTCCGGCAGCATCGGGATCACGCGGCGCGGGAAATAGACCGAGGTGCTGCGTTCGAGCGCATCGGCGTCGAGGCCCGTGCCCGGCTGGACGTAGTGCGACACGTCGGCGATCGCGACGATCAGCCGGAAGCCGTCGCCACGGCCGACCTTGACCGGCTCGCAGTACACGGCGTCGTCGAAGTCGCGGGCGTCCTCGCCGTCGATCGTCACGAGCGGCACGTCGCGCAGATCGACGCGGAAACGCAGGTCGCCCGGCCGGACCTTGTCCGGCAACGCGGCGGCTTCGTCGAGCGCCGGCTGGCTGAATTCGTGCGGCACGCCGTACTTGCGCACCGCGATTTCGATTTCCATGCCCGGATCGTCGATGTCGCCGAGCACTTCGACGACACGGCCGAGCGGCTGCGAATGACGGCTCGGGAAATCGGTCAGCTCGACGACGACGACCTGCCCGACCTTCGCCTTCTTCACGTTCTGCGTGATCAGGATGTCGTGGCCGATGCGCTTGTCTTCCGGCGCGACGATCAGCGCACCGTTCTCGTTGAGCAGGCGGCCGATCACGCGCTTGTTCGCGCGTTCGGTGACTTCGACGACATGCCCTTCCGGGCGGCCGCGGCGATCGTAGCCGACGATCCGCGCGAGCACGCGGTCGTTGTGCATCACCTTCTGCATTTCGCCGTTCGGCAGGAACAGATCGTCCTGGCCGTCGTCGCGGATCACGAACCCGTAGCCGTCGCGATGCCCCTGCACGCGCCCGGCGACGAAGTTCGACGGATGGGTCAACTGGTAATGGCCGCGCTTGTCGAGGCGGATCTGGCCGTCGCGCTCCATCGCGGCGACACGCCGGAAGAACCCCTCGCGCTCCTGACGCTTGATCGACAGGGCCTCGGCGATGTCGTTGGCAGCCAGCGGCGCGTCGCTCGTACGCAGCACGCCGAGAATTTCTTCACGGCTCGGAATGGGGTACGGATATTTGCTCAAGGGTTTGTCGATGATTGTTCTCGTTGCGTTGACTGATGGTGCACGGCATCAACATAGAGGTGTCCGTCAGACAGTTCTATATTGACGGCGGCGGGTCATTCTATCACCCGCCTGAGTCGCCAAATGACGGGAATGCCGCGAGCGGGCGCGACAGCAGCCGGTTTGCGATGCATCGCAAAAAAGTGTTGACACGAATAATTGGGGCGCTATAATTTTGTTTCTTTGCAGCAAGCAGCTCACTGCAAAACGTGCCCAGGTGGCGGAATTGGTAGACGCACTAGGTTCAGGTCCTAGCGGTGGCAACATCGTGGAGGTTCGAGTCCTCTCCTGGGCACCACTTGATTTATAAAAAAGGTCGGCTTCTAGCCGGCCTTTTTTCATTTCGGCACCCGCATCGCGGCGACTGCCGTCGGCCCTTATGTCGGCCATTCCGATCGATAGCAGAATTTATCGCTTATCAATCGCCCTCCCCGTTGCTACGTTAGCCGCCTTGCTTTCAATGCATCCAACGAGGAGCACGACTCATGACGTCGATGAACCGCCGCGCATTCGCGCGCGCGATGCTGGCCGCCGGCCTCACTGTCGCGGGCGTCAGGGCCCGCGCCGAGAACACGCCCGCGACGCTGCGCATCGGCTACCAGAAATCTTCGACGCTCATCACGTTACTGAAGACACGCGGCACGCTCGAGCAGGCGCTGACACCGCTCGGCCTGCGCGTGTCGTGGCATGAATTCGCGAGCGGATTGCCGCTGACCGAAGCGCTCAACGTCGGCGCCGTCGATTTCAGCGCCGACGTGGCCGACACGGTTCCGGTCTTCGCGCAGGCAGCCCATGCGCGTTTCGTGTACGTCGCGCAGGAAGCACCTTCGCCGAAAGCGCAGGCGATCGTCGTGAAGCAGGACAGCGCGCTGCACACGCTCGCCGATCTCAAGGGCAAACGCATCGCGGTCACGAAGGCGGCCGGCAGCCACTACCTGCTGCTCGCGGCGCTCGCACGCGCGAAGCTCGCGCCCGCCGATACAGCGATCCACTACCTGACGCCTGCGGATGGGCGCGCGGCGTTCGAGCGTGGCAGCGTGGATGCATGGATCACGTGGGATCCCTATGTCGCATCGGTCGACCGGAATCCCGACGTGCGGATTCTCGCCGACGGCGAGGGGCTCGCATCGTACCAGCGCTACTACCTTGCCTCGAGCAGTTTCGCGACCGCTCGACCCGACGTCGTCCAGGTCCTGTTCGACCAGCTGTCGCAGGCCGGCACGTGGCTGCGTGACCACCCGCAGGACGCCGCGAACACACTCGCGCCGATCTGGGGGCTCGACGCGGCAACGATCGCGCGCGCAAACGCGCGGCGCAGCTATCTCGTCCGCACCGTGGTCGCGCAAAACTTCAGCGAACAACAGAAGATCGCCGACACCTTCCTCGCGGCGGGACTGCTGCCCGCCCGCGTCGATACGGGACAGGCGCTGCGCTGGAATTTCGCGGCAAAGCGTGCGGAGCCGGTCGGCGCGTGAAGCCCTGCCGCGCAAGCGGCCAATATTTTTATCACTTCGGATGAAATTCTGTTGACAGACTTCAGCCACACGCTAGAATAGCGGTCTTCGCACTGCAGCAAGCGAAACGTGCCCAGGTGGCGGAATTGGTAGACGCACTAGGTTCAGGTCCTAGCGGTGGCAACATCGTGGAGGTTCGAGTCCTCTCCTGGGCACCACTTGATTTATAAAAAGGTCGGCTTCTAGCCGGCCTTTTTCATTTTCAGCCCGGGAAGCAAAGCGCCTGTGCGCTTTGCGCGAGGACTCGAAGGGCTGCGCTTGCAAGCGCAGCCGGCGTCACGCACACCGGCCGCGTGGCAATCTCGGGCATTCGACGCAGATCAGGCACCGCTCCAGCGCTTCGCCGCAATCGCAACGCGCTCGCCCAGCACTTCAGCCGTCTTGCGGTCACTTTCGAGAATCGCGTCGCCGCTCTGGTCCGCATTCGCCTGCGCCATCGCGCCGAGAAACGAGCCGAGCCGGTTCAGATCGTTGACGGACCCCGTGCTGCTATTGTTGCCGGGCATCAGGCCGAGGCTGACCCACAGCATCTGATGCTGGGCCGCAAACACGGCGAGCTGCTGCAACGTCGACAGCTTGTCGCCGCTTTGCGAAGCCGACACCGTGAACCCGGCCGCCAGCTTGTCCCGCCACTTTCCCCAATACTTCGACGACGCATCCATGAAGCCCTTGAACTGGGCGGATGCGCTGCCCATGTAAGTCGGCGAACCGAAGATGATCGCATCGGCATCACGCTCCAGATACGCCCAGTGTTCATCGATCGTATCGACCGGAATCAGCTTGACCGATGCACCGTCGACTTTCTCGACACCGCGCGCGACCGCGTCCGCAATGACGGCCGCGTGGCCATAACCGCTATGAAAAACGACTGCGATTTCAGACATGAAGCACTCCTTGTTGGCAGGGACAAAAAACGTTACCGAGACAGTAACATAAAATGCCGGCTCGGGCCTCTTGGTTCATGTGTATGGTTGCCCCCTCTTCCGTGGACGAAACAACGTGCGAGCCATCGTCACGCGCTGCCGGATCGTGCCAATGAAGATACTTTGCAGGAAACTGTTGACAACGATTCCGGCCACGCTATAATTGCGGTCTTCGCTTCGCAACAAAAAGCGAAACGTGCCCAGGTGGCGGAATTGGTAGACGCACTAGGTTCAGGTCCTAGCGGTGGCAACATCGTGGAGGTTCGAGTCCTCTCCTGGGCACCACTTGATTTATAAAAAGGTCGGCTTCTAGCCGGCCTTTTTCATTTTCAGCCCAGGAAGCAAAGCGCCTGCGCGCTTTGCGCGAGGACTCGAAGGGCTGCGCTTGCAAGCGCAGCCGGGGTCGCGCCCGTGTGACCGAGTCCTCTCCTGGGCACCACTTGATTTATAAAAAAGGTCGGCTTCCAGCCGGCCTTTTTTCATTCCAAGCTCCGGAATCGCGACTTACCTCGCCCCGATCACACGCACCGCGTGCCGGATGCCGCCTCTCGCCATCTTCGCATACGGACATATCGCTTCGGTTTCCGCGACCAGCGCACGCGCGTCATCGGGATCGACGCCCGGCATGCCGACCTCGACATCCAGTTCCAGTTCGAACAAGCCGTCCGACGGATCGCGCTGAAACGTCACGCGGGCCGAGACGGCGAGGTCCGCCGGCAAGCGAACCCTGCGCTTCATCGCGACCAGCGTCAGCGCGCCGTGAAAACATGCGGCAAACCCAGCGGCAAACAACTGCTCCGGATTCGTCCCGCCACCCACACCGCCCAACTCCACCGGCAAACGCAACGACAGATCGAGTTCGCCGGTTGCCGCGCGTGCGTGCCCGGACGATCGGCCGTGCGCCGCCTCGCCGCCGGTCACGACCACCGTCGTCGTGTAAAGCGGCAGCGGCTCGCTGCCGGAATAAGGATCAAGCAGCGACACCGAAGGCCGCGCCGCAGGTTGCATGGGTTTCTCCCGGAAAAGGCACGGCGCCCTCCCGATCGCGCCGTGCCGGATGTCCAATGAACGATACCGGACCGTGCCAGCAGGCACCGTCGGGCTTCGCCTCGCGCGGATTGCGGCGACCCGCCATCCCGCGAGCAATCGTGACGTGCAGCCGCGTCCCGGTCCATCAGACGAATTCCAAATTTCCCGATTTGAGGGCATTCACGATCCATCCCCGATTCCCCGCGCCGACACGAAGCGCTCCCACCCCACCACCCGACCGGGATTTCCCTAGGCTGACATGTCGGCGCGCACGCGGTTAAATAAATCAACGTGATTTATTTAATGCACCGCCACACGGTGCAACATGGAAGGAGACGCCATGAGAAGCCCGCACATCGGCCAGGGAAGCAACTCGGCCAACGTGCGCCGTTACAACGAGCGCCTGCTGCTGAAGACGCTGCGCCGCGTGGGCAGCGCGTCGAAGGCCGACCTCGCCCGTCTCGCGAACATGACGGGCACGGCGGTCGGCAGCATCATCGAATCGCTCGCCGACTCAAAGCTGATCGAATTCGCGGGCCGCACCGAGGGCCAGCGCGGCCAGCCGGCCTCGTTGATCCGTCTCGACCCGCGCGGCGCGTTCGGCATCGGCGTCCATCTGGACCGGATGCGTATCGAGACCGCGCTGGTCAACTTCGCCGGCGACGTGCTCGGCCGCCGCTCGCACGACACGCTGCTGCCGCCCCCCGCCGACGTGCTCGAGATCGTGCGTCGCGACATCGACGCGATGCAGGCCCTGCTCCCCGACCATGAACGCGCGCGCCTGACCGGCGTCGGCGTCGCGCAACCCTACAACCTCGGCGCGTGGATGCGCGAGCTCGGCCTCGCGCCCGACACGTTCCGTGCGTGGGAAGACGTCGATTTCGCGGCCGACCTCGGCCGCATGCTGGCGCTGCCCGTGTTCGGCGAAAACGACGGCAACGCGGCCGCGATCGCCGAGCTGTTCTACGGCTACGGCCGGCAGTGCGACGACTTCGTCTACCTGTTCATCGGGCCGGCGATCGGCGGCGGCATCGCGATCGACGGCGACTGTCTGCGCGGCGTGACCGGCAATGCAGGCGACATCGCCGTGATTCCGGTACTGCCGAGCCGGCTCGCCTCCGCACCGCCGCCGCGCGGCGCGTGGGACATCCTGCTCGCGCGCGCGTCGCTGCACGCGCTCGTGCGTCACCTGCGCCATCACGGCGAGACGGTCGAGAACCGCGCCGATCTCGAAGCGTGCATCGCCCGCGGCCTGCCGGCCGTCGACGAGTGGATCGACGACTGCGTCGACGCGCTCGCACCGGCGTTGCGCGCGGTGCTGTGCGTGGTCGACGCGCCGGTCGTCGTACTCGACGCCGACACCGACGCGGGCCTGCTCGACGCAGTCACGACGCGCCTGCGCTCGGCGCTGGTCGCGACCGCCCCCGAAGCACGCGGCACGCCGACGCTCGTGCGCGGCACGTTCGGCGCGGACGCCGGCGCGATCGGCGCCGCCACGCTGCCGATGTTCTTCAACTTCTCCCCGCGGGCCGGCATCCTCAAGGGCGCCCGCACCGACTCGCAGGAGGTCCACCATGTCGCGTTCTGAGTCGCCCCGTCCGTTGCTCGAGATGCGCGGGATCAGCAAGACGTTCCCGGCCGTACGCGCGCTCGACAAGGTCAGCCTGACCGTCTATCCCGGCGAGATCCACTCGCTGATGGGCGAGAACGGCGCGGGCAAATCGACGCTGATGAAGATCCTGTCCGGCGCATACCGCGCCGACGCCGGCGGCGAAATCCTGATCGACGGAGAACGCATCGAGATCGACGGACCGCTCGCCGCACGCGATGCGGGTGTCGCGGTGATCTACCAGGAGCTGTGCCTGTCGCCGAACCTGACCGTCGCGGAAAACATCTACATCGGCCGCGAACTGCGGCGCGGCAACCGGCGCTGGGGCACGATCGACCGCGCGGCGATGGCGCGCGGCTGCCAGGACGTGCTCGCGCGCCTGGGTGCGCCGTTCGGCCCCGACACGCTCGTCGACACGCTGTCGATCGCCGAACAGCAGCTCGTCGAAATCGCGCGCGCGGTGCATACGCGTGCCCGCATCCTCGTGATGGACGAGCCGACGACGCCGCTGTCGTCGCGCGAAACGGAACACCTGTTCAGCCTGATCCGCCAGTTGCGCGAGGAAGGCCTCGCGATCATCTACATCAGCCACCGGATGGCGGAGATCTACGAACTGTCCGATCGCGTGTCGGTGCTGCGCGACGGCGCATACGTCGGCACGCTCGAACGCGCATCGCTGTCGGCCGAGCGACTCGTCGCGATGATGGTCGGCCGCGACATCTCCGGCTTCTACAAGAAGGAACATGCGCCGTACGACCCCGGCCACCTGCTGCTGTCGGTCCGCGACATCGCCGACGACACGCGCGTGCGCGGCTGCAGCCTCGACCTGCACGCCGGCGAAGTGCTCGGCATCGCGGGCCTCGTCGGCGCGGGCCGCACCGAGCTCGCGCGGCTGATCTTCGGCGCCGAACCACGCGTGCGCGGCGACGTGAAGCTGGGCGAACGCACGTTCGGCGCGCACTCGCCGCGCGACGCGATCGACGCGGGCCTCGTCTACCTGACCGAGGACCGCAAGCGCCAGGGCCTGTTCCTCGACATGAGCGTGCGCGACAACATCAACATTTCGGTGTGCAACCGCGACGCACGGCTCGGCGCGCTCGACCTCGCACGCGGCGCCGAACGCGCACGCGACGCGATCGCGTCGTTGTCGATCCGTGTCCCGCACGCGAACGTCAACGTTGGCGCGCTGTCGGGCGGCAACCAGCAGAAGGTGCTGCTGTCGCGGCTGCTCGAGACGAAGCCGCGCGTGCTGATCCTCGACGAACCGACACGGGGCGTCGACATCGGCGCGAAATCCGAGATCTACCGGATCATCAACGAACTGGCCCGCGCCGGCGTGGGCGTGATCGTGATCTCGAGCGAGCTGCCGGAAATCATCGGCGTCGCGGACCGCGTGCTCGTGATGCGCGAGGGCGAGATCGCCGGCGAACTCGGCGGCCACACGCATACACCCATCACGCAGGAAGCGATCATCGCGCTCGCCACCGGCTCGCAGGCCGAACTCGCCGACGCGCACTGAGCCCGCCCTTTCATTTCACTCTTACCTTCAGGTTACCGACATGATCAATCCGACCAAGCAGCGGAACCTCGCTTCCGCGACGGCCCATCCGGTGCCCAACCGTACGCCGCTGCTGCGCGGCGCCGATCAACGCGCCCGCATGCAATCGCTGATCCGCACGGCCGGCATGCTGCCGGTGCTGCTGGTTCTGTGCATCGGCTTCGGCTTCCTGACCGACGGCTTCTTCACGCTGCAGAACCTGTCGATCGTCACGCAGCAGGCGTCGATCAACATCGTGCTCGCGGCCGGCATGACCTTCGTGATCCTGACGGGCGGCATCGACCTGTCGGTCGGCTCGGTGCTCGCCGCCGCGGCCGTCGCCGCGCTGCTCGCGTCGACGATCCCCGGCTGGGGCTGGCTCGGCGTGCCTTTCGCACTCGTCGTCGGCCTCGTGTTCGGCGCGATCAACGGCGGGCTGATCTCGTTCCTGCGCCTGCCGCCGTTCATCGTCACGCTCGGCGCGATGACGGCCGTGCGCGGCGTCGCGCGCCTGATCGGCAACGACACGACCGTCTTCAACCCGCAGCTGCCGTTCGCGTTCATCGGCAACGGCACGATCCTCGGTGTGCCGTGGCTCGTCGTGATCGCGTGCGCGGTGATCGCGATCTCGTGGTTCATCCTGCGCCGCACGGTGCTCGGGATGCGAATCTATTCAGTCGGCGGCAACCCGGAAGCCGCGCGCCTGTCGGGCATCAACGTGCGGGCGATCCAGATGTTCGTGTATGCGGCGTCGGGGCTGCTCGCCGGCCTCGGCGCGGTGATGTCGGCCGCGCGGCTCTATGCGGCCAACGGTCTGCAGCTCGGCCAGTCCTACGAACTCGACGCGATCGCCGCGGTGATCCTCGGCGGCACGAGCTTCGTCGGCGGCGTCGGCTCGATCGTCGGCACGCTGATCGGCGCGCTGATCATCGCCGTCCTGACGAACGGGCTCGTGCTGCTCGGCGTGTCCGACATCTGGCAGTACATCATCAAGGGGCTCGTGATCATCGGCGCCGTCGCGCTCGACCGCTATCGCCAGCGCGACTCGGCGCGCACCTGACAGCATCCCGTCGATTCAACCTCGCGGCGCAGGCCGGTCCGCCTGCGCCCGTTCGCCAACAAACCTCTCGGAGACACCACGACATGTTCAAGCACACCGCCGCCCTGACCGCCGTCGCCTGCGCGCTTGCCTTCGGCGCTTCCGCCGCACACGCGGCCGACAAGCCGCTCAAATCGATCGGCGTCACGGTCGGATCGCTCGGCAACCCGTACTTCGTCACCATCGTCAAGGGCGCCGAAGCACGCGCGAAGCAGCTCAACCCGAACGCGAAGGTGACGGCCGTGTCGGCCGACTACGACCTGAACAAGCAGTTCACGCAGATCGACAACTTCATCTCCGCGCACGTCGACATGATCCTGCTGAACGCAACCGATCCGAAAGCCATCGAGCCGGCGGTGAAGAAGGCGCAGGCGGCCGGCATCACGGTCATCGCGGTCGACGTCGCGGCAGCCGGCGCGAACGCGACCGTGCAGACCAACAACGTGAAGGCAGGCGAGCTCGCCTGCGACTACATCGCGAAGAAGCTCAACGGCAAGGGGAACGTGATCATCGAGAACGGCCCGCAGGTGTCGGCCGTGATCGATCGCGTCAACGGCTGCAAGGCCGTGCTCGCGAAAAACGCCGGCATCAAGCTGCTGTCGAGCGACCAGGACGGCAAGGGCTCGCGCGAAGGCGGGATGAACGCGATGCAAGGCTACCTGACGCGCTTTCCGAAGCTCGACGCGGTGTTCACGATCAACGACCCGCAGGCGATCGGCAGCGACCTCGCCGCGAAGCAGCTGAACCGTCCGGGCATCGTGATCACGTCGGTCGACGGCGCACCCGACATCGAGGTCGCGCTCAAGTCCAACACGCTCGTGCAGGCATCGTCGAGCCAGGACCCGTGGGCGATGGCGCAGCAGGCCGTCAACGTCGGCTACGGGATCATGAACGGCCAGAAGCCGGCCAATCCGATGATCCTGATCGAGCCGACGCTCATCACGCGCGACAACGTGAAGACCTACAAGGGCTGGAGCGCGCCGCGCTGAGCGCGCCGCCGTCCGCCCGCGCAACCGGGCAGTGCCGGGCCGGGTCGCCATGCGCGGCGGCCCGCGCTGCCCGCCCTTTCGGATCAACCGCCGTACGGCCGTGCGCGACGCCACGGCACAAGGTTTCGACATGACGACCACGTTCCCCCGCCTGATCGTATTCGGCGAAGCGCTGACCGATTTCATCCGCGACGACGCGCAGCACTGGCACAGCGTCGCCGGCGGCTCATGCTGGAACGTCGCGCGCGTCGGCGCGCGACTCGGCGTGCCGACGGCCTTCGCCGGCACGGTCAGCCGCGACACCTTCGGCGACGAGCTGATGCGCAAGAGCGCCGACGCCGGACTCGACATGCGCTTCATCCGGCAGGTCGACCGCGCACCGCTGCTCGCGATGGTCGTGTCGAAGCAGCCGCCCCACTATTTCTTCATCGGCGAGAACAGCGCCGATCTCGCATTCGATCCGGCGGACCTGCCCGCCGGCGCCTTCGACGCGGCCGAGATCGTGCACGTCGGCTCGCTCGGCGTCGTGCGCGAACCGCTCGCGTCGCGCCTGATCGAGGTCGCACAGGCCGCGCGTGCGGCCGGCAAGCGGATCTCGTTCGACCCGAACTTCCGCGCACCGATGGCCGCGCCGTCGTATCGCGACACGCTGCGCCGGCTGTCCGCGCTCGCGGACTGGATCAAGGTTTCCGACGAGGATCTGCGCGGGCTGTTTCCCGAACTCGACGAAGCCGCCGCGCTCGCGCAACTGCGCGCATGGTCGCCCGACGCGACACTGCTCGTCACGCGCGGCGCATCGGGCATGCAGCTCCTGCATCGCGACACCGTGCTGTTCCAGCCCGCATTCCCGGCCGAAGTCGCCGATACGGTCGGCTGCGGCGATGCGAGCATCGGCGGCTGGCTCGCGAGCCAGCTTGCGCGCCCCGATGCAACGGCCGCCGACCATCTGCGCTACGCGGCCGCATGCGCGGCGGTCGCCTGTGCGCACGCAGGCGCCTATGCGCCGACGGCCGGGGAAGTGGCCGACATGATCGATCGCACGACGGACGTCGCGCTTTCGCGATAGACGGCACCGACACGGCCGGCGGTCATGCGGCAGTCGCGCCGTCGCCGCCGTCCGGCGGCATGCCGGCCTGCAACAGCTGCAGGCTTTCGTCGACGCTCAGCTCCGACATCGCGTCGCCGTGAAGCATATCGTCCGCCGCGCGGCGCAATGCATGCAGCGCATGCACCTTGAGCCGCACGATCGCGAGCCGCAACCCGCGCGCCGCGCATTCGGCCGCAAAGGTGCGCAGCGATTCGATCGTCGTACCGTCGACGTCCGGCGTCTCCTCTAGGCTCAGCATCACGGTATGCGTATCCGGCGTGGCCTTCATCAGCGCACGCACGCGATTGAGCATCCGGTCCGCGTTCGCGAAGAACAGTTGCGCCTCGGGCCGCACGATCAGCACGCCCGGCACCGGTTTCGCATCGGCGTGGCTCGCGACATCGACGAAATCGTGGCTGTCGCGTAGCCGGCCGAGCACGCTCACGTTCGGCTCGGACAGCTTGCGCAGCGTCAGCAGCAGGCTCACGCCGATGGCCGCGAGCAAGCCGTGCAGCACGCCGAGCACGAGCACCGCGAGCAACGCGGCGATCACGACGAGCCGGTCGCGATGCCACGCCCAATACGGCCGGAAGACGGACGGATGCAGCGAGTGGCTGACCGCGAAGATCACGATCGCCGCGAGCACGGGCTCCGGCGTGCGGGCAAGCTGTGGCAGCAGCAGCCAGACGATCAGCGCGACCACGCCGGCCGCCCACAGGCCGGCAAAGCGCGACTGCGCGCCAGCCGCCTCGTTCGCCGACGTCGCCGAATAACCGGCGCCGACCGGCATGCCGTGCAGCAGGCCCGATACGAGATTCGCACAGCCGAGCGCGACGAGATCGCGGTTCGGCGACACGGTATCGCCATGCTTGAGCGCGAAATTGCGGATCGATCCGTACGACTCCGCGTACAGGATCAGCATCAGCGCGAACGCGAGTTCGACCGTCTGCATCCACGCGTTGCGGTCGAGACGCGGCAAGCCGAATTCGAGGTGCCGGAAGTCGATCTGGCCGACGATCGCGATGCCGTACCGTTGCCAGTCGATCGCGTAACCTGCCGCGATCGCCAGCACGATCACGACGAGCGTCGCGGGCACGCGCGCGCCGCGCCCGAGCACGAACAGCAGCGCCAGCGCGGTCGCGCCGAGCACCATGCTCGCGAGGTTCGCGTGCGGCGCGCCGGCGATCAGGTCGAGCGCGACGTGCGGCGCATCGCTGTGCTGCACGGAGATCGCGAGGATCTTCGGCAACTGCTTGATAACGATCGTCAGCGCGAGGCCGAACGTGAAGCCGCGCAGCACGGGCCGCGCGACGAAATCCGACATGCCGCCGAGCCGCGCGGCGCCCGCGAGGATGAACAGCACGCCCGTCATCGCGACGAGCGCCGCCGCGAGCGCGAGTTGCGCGGCCAGCGCCATGCCCGATTCGGCGAGCACGGTTGCCGCGAGCACCGCGGCCGACGACGACGTCGACGACACGATCGCAAAGCGGCTGCTGCCCGTGAGCGCATAGACGACGAGCCCCGACAACAGCGCGATCAGGCCGGCCTGCGGCGGCAGGTTGGCCAGCCCCGCATACGCGACCGCTTCGGGAATCAGCAGCCCCGCGATCGACAGGCCGGCCAGCGCATCGAGGCCGATGCGCCGCCTGGGCGGCGGCGAAGCCGTATCGAGCGCGGCGAAATGGTCCGCATGCTGCGGGCCGGCATCGGGGCGGATCGGGGCGGTCGTCATGAGTCGGTCGGCGCCGTGCGCCGGTCAGGGTTTGACGGCGATGACGCCCGACCAGCCGGGCAGGTAGCGCGCATCCTGCTCGTGCGCGCGATGCAGCGCGATATCGAGCGCCTTCGAAAAATTCTTGCGGATCTGGTCGAGCGACACGTGCTGGCGCAGGTAATCGGCCCACAGGAATTCGCTGAACGGCGTCGCGTCCTTCGCATAGCCGCCCGCCGTGCGCAGTTCGCCCGCGAGGCTGCGGTACGGATCGTCCTCGAGCCCCGTCAACGCCTTCGGCAGATGCGCATAGTCGCGCCGCGATCCGTCCGCGCCGAACGGATGCACCCACTGATTGTGCTCCATCATCCGCCAGAAGATCGTGTCGTCGAGCCACGACAGATCCTTCAGCAGCATCGCGTTCACGCGCGACTCGCCCTCCTCGATCAGCGCGAGGCCGAGATGGTGGTGATCGGTGATGTAGTGCAGCCCGTCCGGGCCGAGGACGGCCGGGAACCAGTGCGATTCGATCGCCGCCTTGCGCGCACGCTTGTCGAGCCCCTTCCAGTGCTTGCGCTTCGCCTTGACCTCGCGATACCCGACCGTCATCTGCGTCGGACGCAGCGCGTCGAGCCGGACGGGAATGAGATGAACGTCGTTGCCGAGTGCCATGGTCGTACCCCATGTTGCGAAATTCCGGCAACGATACTCCGGATCGCATGGGCCGTTAATCCGTCATGACCTCGATACGCCTCCGATTGACAATCCCTGACAACCGTCCGCGCCTGCGCGCGACACGGCGCTACGCGCGCAGGTCGTTGCGTTCGAGACGATGACGAATGTAAGGAATGCCGTCGTGCACGACGCTCACGCGCTGCATCCCGAGCTTGCGCGCGACGTTCAGCGAGCCGCCGTTGGCTTCCGCGATATCGGCGATCACGCGCGGCAGGCGCACGGTGTCGAACGCGTGACGCACGAGGGCTTGCGCAGCCTCGCTCGCGATGCCGCGCCCCCAGGCCGCACGCACGAGCCGCCAGCCGATCTCCACGTCGCGCGCGCCGTCCGCGTAGTCGGGAATCAGCAGGACCCAGCCGATGAACGCGTCGGGCGCGGCCTTCTCGAAGATCGACCAGTAGCCGAGGCCCGGCGGATAGTCGCGCGTGATCCGGTGCGTGACGAAGCGGCGATGCGCGTCGGGGTCGTGCCACGGGCCCGCGATGTGCCGCGTGACTTCCGGATCGCGATCCATCTCGACGCACGCCTTGAGGTCGGCCAGCACGCGCGGACGCAGCCACAGCCTGTCGGTTTCGAGCACGGGCAATTCGGCGGCGGAACATTGATTCATCCGGACTCCTGATTCGGTGACGATGCGCATCGAGCGCATTACAGAATTGATACAAAAAGCCTTCCGGAATGATACAGATGCCTGTCGCTTGGCCCGCGCAGCCTCGTTGCCATTTCCGAAACAGTTCATTTCGTAGGGATTATTCCCGATTCGGACTTATCGCGCCCCACATCGCGCGGCGCGGAGGCCTACACTCGATCAGTGCCTCCCGCGCCGCGCGCATGCCGGGCCGGCATCCGCATGCATATCGCGAGCGCGCAAGCCAACGAGGAGACCCCGGACATGAGCTGGACCCGCGAACAACGCAACGTCACGATCGCCGCCTACCTGGGCTGGACGCTCGATGCGTTCGATTTTTTCCTGATGGTTTTCGTGCTGAAGGACATCGCCGCGGAATTCGCGTCGACGATCCCCGCCGTCGCGTTCGCGCTCACGCTGACGCTTGCGATGCGCCCGCTCGGCGCGCTGATCTTCGGCCGGCTCGCCGACCGCTTCGGCCGCCGCCCGACGCTGATGGTCAACATCGCGTGCTATTCGCTGCTCGAGCTCGCGTCCGGTTTCGCGCCGAGCCTCACCGCGCTGCTCGTGCTGCGTGCGCTGTTCGGCATCGCGATGGGCGGCGAATGGGGTGTCGGCTCCGCGCTGACGATGGAGACCGTGCCGACCCATGCACGCGGCTTCGTATCGGGGCTGTTGCAGGCCGGCTATCCGAGCGGCTACCTGCTCGCGTCCGTCGTGTTCGGCCTGTTCTACCAGTACATCGGCTGGCGCGGCATGTTCATGATCGGGGTGCTGCCCGCGCTGCTCGTGCTGTATGTCCGGGCGCACGTGCCGGAATCGCCCGCATGGAAACAGATGGAGAAGCGCCCGCGCCCGAGCCTCGGCGCCACGCTGAAGCAGAACTGGAAGCTCACGGTCTACGCGATCGTGCTGATGACCGCGTTCAACTTCTTCTCGCACGGCACGCAGGATCTCTACCCGACCTTCCTGCGCGAACAGCATCACTTCGATCCGCATACCGTGTCGTGGATCACGATCGTGCTGAACCTCGGCGCGATCGTCGGCGGCCTGTCGTTCGGCACGATCTCGGAGCGGATCGGCCGGCGCCGCGCGATCTTCATCGCCGCACTGATCGCGCTGCCCGTGCTGCCGCTGTGGGCATTCTCGAGCGGGCCGGTTGCCCTCGCCGCCGGTGCGTTCCTGATGCAGATCTCGGTCCAGGGCGCGTGGGGCGTGATCCCGGTTCACCTGAACGAGATCTCGCCCGACGAAATCCGGGCAACCTTTCCCGGTGTCGTCTATCAGCTCGGCAACCTGCTCGCGTCCGGCAACGCGACGATGCAGGCGTCGCTCGCCGTTTCGCACGGCAACAACTACAGCCTCGCGCTTGCGCTCGTGGCCGGCACCGTCGCGGTCGTGATCGCCGTGCTGATCCTGTTCAGCCGCGAACGGCGCGGCATCGACATGACGCAATCGGTCAATACGCGTAGCACCGTCGGCTGAATCCGCACGTTTGCGCATCGCACCATCGCGCGCGCCCCGCCAGGCCGGGGCCGCGCGTCGCACTTTCCGCATTCGCACATCGAACTAGAGGAATTTGTCCAGATTCCCCGCTTGCCCGCCGTGCCCGCGTTTTTTTATCTTAATAAAAACGACTGTTTGAATCAGATAATCAAATCACCTGTTCGCGGCCGGGAAACCGGCATGGGAGGCGGAACATGGCAGTAAGTCAGGAGGGGCGGCCATCCGCGGGACGGCCGTCCGGGGCACGGTCATCCGGCACGCGGCAGACCGGCGGGACGAAGGCGCGCATCCTCGATGCGGCCGAGGACCTGTTCATCGAGCATGGCTTCGAGGCGATGTCGATGCGGCAGATCACGTCGCGCGCGGCGGTCAATCTCGCCGCGGTCAACTACCACTTCGGCAGCAAGGAGGCGCTGATCCACGCGATGCTGTCGCGCCGGCTCGACCAGCTCAACCAGGAACGCCTCGGTATCCTCGACCGCTTCGATGCGCAGCTCGGCACGCACATCACCTGCGAGCACGTGCTCGGCGCGATGTTCATCCCCGCGCTGAAGGCGTCGCGCGACCCGGAACGCGGCGGGCCCGGGTTCCTCCGGCTGATCGGGCGCGCCTATACCGATCCGTCGCCGTTCGTACGCAACTTCCTGACCGCCCACTACGCGAGCGTCGCGGGCCGCTTCTTCGACGCATTCCAGCGCGCGCTGCCGCACCTGCCGCGCACCGAGCTCGGCTGGCGGCTGCATTTCGCGATCGGCGCGTTGTCCGGCGCGCTCGCCGGCGCCGAAACGGAGAGCCTGATCGACGAATTCTCGCAAGGCCGCACGATGAACGACGTACAGATGATCGCGCGGCTGTCGTCGCTGATCGTCGCCGCGCTGAAGGCGCCGATGCCCGACAGCGCGCAGTTGTCGATCTTCGCCGCGGTACTCGACGACGCGGGCGCGAGCGAAGCGTTCGGGCTGCCGCAATCGGGCGCGACGAGCACCGGCACGGCGACGCTGCATTCCGCGAACTGAGCGCGCGAGGCCACGCGCGGCTTCCTGTTCACGATTTGATTGATACGCGCGGTCAGGCGGGGCGTCGAGGCGCCCGCGCCGATCGACCGCGAAGCACGGGGCATGGGCAGGCGCCGAAGCGCCCGCCCTCGCCGAAAGCAAAGACCGGAGACACGTCATGTCATCTTCCGCAGCAACCACGACGGCCCAGATCCCGCCGAACACCGACGGCATCTGGTACGCGTCATATCCGCCCGGCGTCCCGCACGACATCGACGTCACGCAATACGCGTCGCTCGTGCAGTTCTTCGACGAATGCACGACCCGCTTCGCCGACCGCGTCGCATACGTGAGCGCCGGCGCGTCGATGACCTACCGCACGCTCGCGCGGAAGGTCGACGCATTCGCGTCGTACCTGCAAAGCCTCGGCGTGAAGCCGGGCGATCGCGTCGCGATCATGCTGCCGAATACGTTCCAGTACCCGGTCGCGCTGTTCGGCACGCTGAAGGCCGGTGCGATCGTCGTCAACGTCAATCCGCTCTACACCGTGCGCGAACTCGCGCATCAGCTGAAGGACAGCGGCGCGCAGACGATCGTCGTATTCGAGAACTTCGCACGCACGCTGCAGGACGCGCTGCCTGAAACGCAGGTGAAGCACATCGTCGTCACAGCACTCGGCGACCTGCTCGCCGACGGTTTCAATGCGAAAGGACGCCTGATCAATTTCGTGCTGAAGCACGTGAAGAAGCTCGTGCCGGCCTACCACCTGCCGCAGGCCATCCGGCTGCGCTCCGCCCTCGCGCTCGGCGCGCGCGGCAAGCCGCAGCCCGTGCAGACGACGCGCGACGACCTCGCGTTCCTGCAATACACGGGCGGCACGACCGGGGTCGCGAAAGGCGCGATGCTCACGCACGGCAACCTGATCGCGAACCTGCTGCAGGCGAAGGCGTGGATCGCCGACCAGGTGTCGGGCGACGTCGAGACCGTGCTCACGCCGCTGCCGCTGTATCACATCTATTCGCTGACGGTGAACGCGTTCATCTTCATGGGACTGGGCGGACGCAACATCCTGATCGCGAACCCGCGCGACATGAAGATGGTGATGAAGATCATCCGCAACGAAACGTTCACGGGGATCACCGGCATCAACACGCTGTACAACGCGTTCCTCGACAACGAGGAATTCCGCAAGCGCGACTTCTCGAAGCTCAAGCTTGCGATGGCCGGCGGGATGGCGATGCAACGCGCGGTCGCGGAGCGCTTCCAGCAGGTGACGGGCCGGCCGGTCGTCGAGGGCTACGGGCTCACCGAGTGCTCGCCGATCGTCACGATGAACCCCGTGGACCTGAACGACATGGCCGCGTTCAGCGGCTCGATCGGGCTGCCCGCGCCATCCACCTCCGTGCGCTTTCGCCGCGAGGACGGCACCTGGGCGCCCGTCGGCGAGCCGGGCGAACTGTGCGTGCACGGCCCGCAGGTGATGCGCGGCTACTGGCAGCGCCCCGACGAGACCGCCAAGGTGCTCGACGCCGACGGCTGGCTCGGCACCGGCGACATCGGCGTGATGGACGAACGCGGCTTCATCCGCCTGATCGACCGCAAGAAGGACATGATCCTCGTGTCGGGTTTCAACGTGTATCCGAACGAGATCGAGGAAGTGCTCGTGATGCATCCGGGCATCAGCGAGGCGGCGGCGATCGGCATTCCGGACGAAGTCCAGGGCGAACGGATCAAGGTGTTCGTCGTGCGCCGCGACCCGTCGCTGACGGTCGACGACGTGCTCGCGCACTGCCGCAAGAACCTGACCGGCTACAAGATGCCGAAATTCGTCGAGTTCCGCGACGCGCTGCCGCAGACGAACGTCGGCAAGATCCTGCGCCGCGCGCTGCGCGACGAGGAGCTCGCCAAAATCAAGGCCGCGAAGCAAGGCTGAACGATCCATCGCTCCGGGAGGCACTGTCGATGAACGAAGGAATGAAGCGCTGCGCACGACATGCCGCCGCCGCGGCTGTCGCCTGCCTGCTGTCGCTCGCGCACGCGGGCCTGCATGCGCAGGAAACGGCCGATGCCGCGAGTGCGGCGCAGGAGGCCGCATTGCCGGCGGACCTGGCGAAAGTCGCGCGCGAGCCGCTCGCGCAACAGGCACGCTGGCTGCGCACGGCCGCGCAGCGCGGCACGCTCGCGCAGCTCGACGACGCGACGCTCACCGCGCTCTTCAAGGCGCTCGATCCGCTTGCCGTGCCGCTCTATATCCGTAACGGTCCGAACGGCTATCCGTCGTACCAGTTCACGATGGTGCGCCAGGAGCGCATCAGCGGAAAATGGTCCGACACGCCCGATCGCATGCTGGTGAAGACCACCCGCGAGCCGCTGCGCGTCTATGCGAAATGGCTGCCGGGCGGCGCGCACGCGGGACAGGAAACCATCTACGACACGACGCAGCGCAAGGACGAGATGTATGGCCACCTGGGCGGCCTGCTCGGCAAGATTCCGCTGTGGACGTCGCTCGACGGCGCGCTGGCGCGTGCCCAGTCGAATCACCAGGTGAAGGATCTCGGCACCGAGTTCATCACGAACCTGTACCTGACCGAAGGGAAGAAGTACCTGGAAGCCGGCGTGCAGCGACCGACCCAGATCGAGGCAAAATCGATCGGCGGCGTGCGCGTGGTCGCGCTCACCTACGAGACGCCGACCGGCCGGCCGCAGTTCTATGCGAAAAAGGAAGTCCTCGGGCTCGACCTGCACGCGCCCTATTTCCGGACCGTCGAGTCCTATGACAACGACGGCAGGATCTTCGAGCGGATCGTCATCGAGAAAATCGCGCCGGCCACGCTCGACGACAGCGCATTCGACCCGAAAAACCCCGACTACGCGTTATGATTCGCGCCGGCGGGGCTGGAATCGAGATCAATCGTCATCGTCGTCGCCGTGGTGCTTCCGCCAATGCTTGTCATAGTGCTTGCGCCACTTCCGGTAGCGGTCGTCGTCTTCATCGCCGTAGTAGCCGTATCCGTAGCCCGGATAGGCCACGACGGCCGGCTGCGGCGCCACATAGACCGGTGCCGGCTCGACATAGACCGGCGCGACCGGCACACCGATGCCGACCGACAGGTCGACATGTGCCATTGCACTACCCGAAGCCAGCAATGCCATGCACGCGCACCACCCGGCCCATTGCCTCTTGTTCATGTTCTGCCCCCCCTGAAACGCCGGCCTGCCCGGCTCGCGCGGCCAATGTAAGCGCACCGCACGCGGCGAGGTGATACGGCGCTGCGAGAGTCGTAACGCGACGTAACGAAACGGCTTCGTCCATTCGGCCGAATCGCGAAAATGCGCTGGAACGTCTATAGTGGGTTACGGTTCGACACAATCACGACTGCGCGCTTCCCTATTGAACAGGGTAGAATCCCGCCAAACACCTTGTGGACGAACACGCCACACACACGCACAACATATTCTCTGACGCAGGCTCCTGCCGCACCTCAATGGCCAATCCCGCAGAATCCCATCCGCAAAACGACTTCATCAATTCGGCGCGCAAGGAACGTAAGCGCGTTGAAATCTATCTCGTCAACGGCATTCGTCTGACGGGGTGTATCGAGTCGTTCGACCAGTACCTGGTGATGCTGCGCACCCCCGTGGGTCTGCAAGGCATCTACAAGCGCGCGGCGTGGCGCGGGCTCCTGCGCCGGCTGTCCGGGCGAGTGCGTGGTGGCCGTCACGTGCGCGAGCATTCCTGATATCGGAACCTGCCCCGCCTCGATACGCGGTTGGCAGATCCCCCATCA
>NZ_JAAGPK010000001.1:0-140775 GCF_017104685.1 Burkholderia sp. Tr-20355
AGCAGAACGCGCGCCTCGCGCTGCAGGCGGCCGACCGCGGCTACGTGATGGATTCGGGCACGGTCACGATGGAAGGCGACGCGAAGCAGATGCTCGACGATCCGAAGGTGCGGGCCGCGTATCTGGGTGAGTAACCTCGTGAACAAGTGCGGCATGCCGACGATGCTGGTCGAAACGAGCAATGCAGGGAGTGATATCACATGACTTGACTCTCACGCCTTCGTGTCCTGAAAGTCCGGACATTCGCATCGACCGAACCGACTGATTGCGATCGGATGTGTCGAGGCCAGTACCGGGACCAATCATGCAGATGATCCAGCCGCATGAGTCGGCAGAATGCGTTTGTGCTGGAGCGCACTGAGCTTGAGGCCATCGTTGGAAGTTGGAGCGCGTTGCAAGCAAGGCATCCACGACCTTTGGCATCGGGAGCAAGAGGATCCGACCTGAGCGCCCTTCAACGGCTCAAAGAGAGAAGTCTCAGTCGCCTTACCAAGTAGACCGGCACCATGCCGATCAAGTTTTTCAGCGGCCGGTCCGACAAGTGATCTTGGGAAACCAATGGGTTCTTGCCGGTGTCGGAAGCGGAGCAAGATGGGTGGTGGAGCGGGGCAGTCCTGGAGCGAGAGTCATCCTGATTTGCGTCGGGATTCAGCGTCGACGTTTCGGGGCACCGGATGCAAATCGTTACGTGTCGTTCTGGGATCAGGGTTTATGTGCCGGACCGCGATCAGTATGTCGATGATGAGAAGCGTGTGTGATGTACCCCGATCGGAACGCGTCGCTTCTTCCGGCAATATTGCATGCACTTGGGCAAGCCGTGATCGGGGTAACGGGACAATGGACTACCAGTCGAGCGTAGCAAAGAGTTCCGGTACTTCGTGCAGCGTCTGTAACGTCGCGTCTGGAGTGTAGTCCGGCAGCAATTTTCGACCCGTGCCTCGATCAATCCACACGCAACGAAATCCGATGTCTCGCGCCGCTGCATGGTCCAGATGCGGGCTGGCGCAAATGTGAACAACGTCGTCCTTCGATACATCAAGCTGTTCGTGCGCGTAATCGAACAGCCGACGTGCTGGTTTGTAGGCCCCGGCCTGTTGTGCAGTAATGACCCTGTCGATATAGCCGCCAAGTTGTGCTACGTTGCCTGCAATAATGTCGTCGTCCGTATTCGAGACAATACACAGACGGTATCCCATTGCTTTCAACTTCCCTAGCGTGCCGACGACCTCGGGAAACGGTGGCATCGCCGCAATCCTCGAAGTCAGCACTGCGGCGTCGCTTTCGCTCCCGGCAAGCCCGAATTCCTCCAGCGCAAGTCGAAGGCCCTGGCCGGAAACCTGACGGAAGGTGCGGTGGGGCGATTGCTGCTCGAGCTCATGTTCATACCGGTCGTAAACCTCGATGAATCTGGATGCGTCGACCTCCGTTGCCTGCCGTTTTCCAAGAATCTCGCGTACCGCTGCCAGCAAACCTTCGTCCCATTGAATGAGCGTGCCGTAGCAGTCGAATGTCAGCCATTGTGGCCGACTCGTATCTTTCAGTGACATCATTGTTCCTGTTTGGCTAGAAGACATTCGCATCATAGGCAGAAGGTCTCATATTTAGAAATTAGATAATAAAATCATGGATATTTAAATTTCAAATGACTGACCATGTTTGATCTCGAGCTACTGAAGACGCTGATTTGCGTCGTTGATGAAGGCAGCTTCACTCGTGCAGGCGAACGTGTTCATCGCACGCAGTCGACTGTTAGCCAGCAGGTGCGAAAGCTGGAAGAGTCGGTAGGTCGCCCGCTGCTGCTCAGGGACCGTTCGGGGAATCATGTCGTTGCCACCGAACACGGTGTCTTGCTCGCGCAGTACGCGCGGAGGCTGCTGGCGTTGTCGCAGGAAGCCCGCGAGGTGCTCCAGCGCGACGTCAAGCTTTCGCCGGTTCGAATCGGGGTCCCGGAGGACTTCGATGCGCGGCGCATGTCGGCAATACTCTCGGGTTTTCTGAAGGTCCGACCGGATGTGAGGCTTGAAACGTCGGCGGGTATGAGCGCGGATTTGCAAGGCAAGCTTGCCGCGAGGGAAATAGACCTCGCACTCGTCAAGCGGGAACCTGGCAGAGGCGACTGCTTCGCGGCTTGGCCAGAGTCGCTTGCTTGGGTGCGGGGGCGGGATGCTGATTCCCCGAAGCCGGATTCGGACGAGCCGATCGCGCTTGCGCTTTTTCCCCACGGATGTATTTACCGTCAGCGGGCGATCCGCAGTCTCGACAAGGCGCAGCGTGCCTGGCGCATAGCGTTTGGCAGCCAAAGCCTTACTGCGATTCAGGCAGCGGTCGCCGCAGGTCTGGCTATCTCGGTGCTACCGAAGTCTGCGATCTTGCCGGAGCATCGAGTCTGCACCGATTTGCCTCCATTGCCACCGTCAGAGCTTGCGCTAGTCGGCACCGGCGATATTCTTGACAACGCACAGCGAGATATGGTCGATTTTTTGATCAAGCAAATCAAACGCGCGTAACCGCCCGAATACGAAAAGCCTTAAGACATGCCGGCTTCAGGCTGATTTCAACGTGCTTCGAATCGTTGCATGAAGCCGCTACGCCACTTGCATTCATTGGTGTCGTTCAACCGTGGCAATCAGTGAGCCGTTCGAATTTCCCGAACCCGTGCTGAGCGCTGAGAGTCCATCAACCATCATTCTGCTTTCATTTGGATGAATCGGGGGTAGACGCGACAAGCATGTCGATCAGGGCCCGTGATGCCGCAGACAAGCGACGATGAGGCGCATAAATCACAGAAAACGGCCGTGTGCGGCCACGGAGGTGGGGCAGCAGTTCGACGAGAGTTCCGGCCTGAATCCGGTCCCGAACAATAAAATCATAGGTCTGGCAGATGCCGGCGCCGCTCTGCGCCATTGAAACGACACCCAGCACATCGTCGGAGACCGCGACGTTCGAAGGCGGCAGCCAGTCGATGTCCTGACCGCCGTCCTGGAACACCCACGGTGCGATACGGCCGCTGCTGGGCAGCATGAAAGGCAAGCAAAGGTGGCGCTCCAGATCGGCCACGTTTTCCGGAATGCCAGCATTGGCGATGTAATCTGGCGACGCTACCAGGCATAACGCTGCATCTTCGAGCTTGCGCGCGACCAGTCCACTGTCGGGCAATGCGCCTAGCCGGATCGCCAGATCGAAACCTTCGGCCACCAGATCGACGTTCCGGTTCGCGATATTCAACTCCACGCGAACCTGCGGGTGTTGCTGCGTGAACTGCCGAAGCAGCGGTGGCAGACGATAGTGTCCGTACGTCGTCGGTACGCTGAGCCGGACATGACCTGTCAGCGCGCCGTCCTGCCCCTGAATGGCGCGCTCGGCATCGTCGATCAACAAGAACGCTGCGCGCGATTGTTCCAGATAGAGCCTGCCTTGCTCCGTCAGGCTCAACCGTCGGGTCGAACGACGCAGCAACTGCACACCCAGCCGAGTCTCCAGGCGCGTGATAGCTCGGCTCAGAACCGAAGGTGTGCTGCCCAAGGCCACCGCGCCGGCGGTCATCGAGCCTTTTTCAATTACCGTGACAAACGCTTCCACATCACCGAGATGGTCGAATCTTCGCCCCATCTTGTCCCCCAGAGAACAGAAGATTTACTTCTGACTCAGTTTATCTCCTCCATTGAGCTAAATAAAGTGGGCGCATTGTGATCCGTCGTCGGGTCACCCACTGAAATCGAGGAGCGAACCATGAATAGTGAACATCGTGACCGGCAGGACTTGTCCGTGCTGTTCGTACTCACGAGCCACGCGACGAAAGGCTCGACCGGCGAGCCGACCGGGTTTTATCTCGGCGAAGTGACGCATCCGCTTGCCGAACTCGACGCGGCCGGCATCCCGGTCGAATTCGCGTCGATTCTGGGCGGCGAGCCGCCCGTCGACGGGCTTGACCTGACGGACGAAGTCAACGCGCGCTATTGGAACGACAGTGCTTTCCGCGACGCGCTACGCCACACGCAGCGACTGGGCGATGTCGACGCGTCGAAATATGCGGCTGTCTTCTTTGCAGGCGGTCACGGTGCGATGTGGGATTTTCCGGGCAATCCCGACGTGCAAAAGGTGACTCGCGCGGTCTATGAGGCAGGCGGTGTGGTCGGCGCGGTATGTCATGGCCCCGCCGCGCTGGTGGATGTGACCCTCGGCGACGGAACGTACCTGGTCGCCGGCAAGAACCTCAGCGCATTCACGGATGAAGAGGAGCGCGCGGTTCAACTCGATCGCGTCGTGCCTTTCCTGCTCGCGAGCACGTTGACACAGCGCGGCGCGCATCACCATCCCGTACCGAATTGGACGGCGAAGGTCGTCGTCGACGGACGTCTCGTGACCGGCCAGAACCCGCAGTCGGCTTCCGGCGTTGGCGCGGCGATCCGTTATCTGTTGCTGAATCACTCAGGGCAGGCCTGAAATTCCCCATGGAGAACGCTATGCATTCGATGCGCAAGCTCGCCGTTGCCGCCATGCTCGGCATTGCAGCGTACAGCGCTCACGCGGCCAACGTGCTCGTGGTGTTGTCGGATTCCGATCACCTCGATCTGAAGGACGGCAAGGTCTTCGCGACGGGCTTCTACCTGAACGAACTGATGCAGCCCGTGAAGGCCTTGCTTGATGCCGGCCACCAGGTGACCTTCGCCACGCCCGAGGGCAACGCGCCCACGATGGATGCGACGTCTGCCGACAAGATGTACTTCAACGGCGACGAAAAGGCGATGCGCGGTTACCAGGCTTTGCTCGACAAGCTGCAAATCACGTCGCGCTCGCACTCTCCCGTGATCAGTCTGTCGCGGGTGGAGCAGATCGGTTACGGGCACTTCGATGCCGTCTATGTTCCCGGCGGCCACGCGCCGATGCAGGATCTTCTGACCAGCCCCGCGGTGGGCCGACTGCTGGCCGATTTTCACGCGCGCGGCAAGACCACGGCGCTCGTTTGTCATGGTCCGATTGCGTTGCTGTCGACCCTGCCCGATGCACAGGGCTTTGCACGAAAGCTCGCCTCGGGGAACGCGAGCGGCAGCTACCCGAAATGGATCTATTCCGGTTACCGCATGACGGTGATCAGCAACGCGGAAGAGGAGCAGGCAAAAGGACTGCTTGGCGGCGGAGTGATGAAGTTCTATCCGCAGACCGCGCTGCAGCAGGCCGGCGGCATCTATAGCAGCAACGAGGTGCCATTTACCGCGCACATGGTGACCGACCGCGAATTGATCACCGGTCAGAATCCGGCCTCCGCACTCGACGTCGCGGGCGAGATGCTGAAGCGGCTGAAGTAATGCCACGCAATGGACCGGCGTAGCCGGTCCTTCGACGAGCAAGGGAGAGGCAAACGGTGGATCTGCAACTTGAAGGTAAAACTGCCATCGTCACCGGCGCCACCGCTGGCATCGGTATGGCCATTGCACGAACGTTGGCCGGCGAAGGTGTGTCGGTCACGATCACCGGGCGTCAGCGTGACAAACTCGACACCGCCGTCGCCGAGATATCCGCTACCGCGCATCGCGGCAGCGTGCGCGGAATCGTCGCCGATGTGAGCGGCAAGCGAGGTGTCGCGGAACTGATCGAAGCGCAGCCGGATACGGATATTCTCGTGAATAACCTTGGCTACTACGAAGCCAGGGCCTTCGCCGAGATCACTGATGACGAATGGCTGCGAATGATCGATGTCAACGTCATGTCGGGCGTACGGCTGTCACGTCATTACTTTCCTCGCATGCTTGCGAAGAACTGGGGGCGTGTCATCTTCATGTCCAGCGAAGTCGGGGCGTTCACGCCGCCGGACATGGTGCACTACGGTGTCAGCAAATCGGCCCAGCTCGCGGTCTCGCGCGGAATGGCCGAACTGACGAAGGGTACGGGTGTGACCGTCAACAGCGTACTGCCGTCCGCTACGCGCTCCAAAGGCATCGTCGCGTATTTGCGGCAGACCGCGCCACGGCCCGATATGACCGATGCGGAAATCGAATCCCACTTCTTCGACACGTATCGTCCGAGCTCACTGATCGCCCGCATGATCGAGGCCGACGAGATTGCCGCCATAGTGGCGTTGCTGGTCAGTCCTTTGGGTGCCGCATCCAACGGTGCTGCGGTGCGCGTCGAAGGCGGCACTTTTCGGTCGATTCTGTGAACAGGTGCCTCGATATGTCTGCCCACGTCATTGTTGCACTCGTAGAGGCGAAGCACGGTTGCGAAGCGGTGCTGGTTCAAGCCCAACAGGAACTCGTCGAGATGGCGCGCCACCAGCCCGGCTGTCTCAGTTACGAACTGCATGAATCGCTGGATCAGCCGGGGATGGTCGTCTTTTTTGAGCAATGGGCGGACCGCGCGTCGTGGGAGTACCACATGCGCAGCCCGCTGATGGACGCATTCCGCGCGACCGCCGGTCAATGGATCGAAACCTTCAAATTGCTGCATCTGCATCAAGTCGCATAACCGCATCTAACGAATTCACCATCCTTCATCATGTTCGAGCGCTTGAGTCGAGTTACGCCATTTGCTTTCGCAATTGCCTTCATCAGTTGCGCGACCGCAGCGACTGCGGTGGCCGATACCCGGCTTGAACGCTGGCGAAGCTACGCCGGAGTAAGTTGGGAGATTCCGAAAGACGGTGGAGATCCCGCGCCGTTCGCTGGCTCGGTCAATGCGCCGATTGCCGGGCTTCATTTCGACGCACGCGGTACCGCATATGTGAGTACCCCGCGGTTCGTCGCCGCTTCGACACCGGCGACGCTAAGCAGGCTGGATACTCGGGCAACTACCGGCCCGGCGCGACTGACGCCATTTCCGTCAATGGAAGGCAATTCCATAGCAACTGCTCCGAGCGAGCATTTGCGCAACGTGCTGGGCTTCTACGTCGATCGGAAAAACGACTGGCTCTGGGCACTTGACATGGGGTTCGTTGCCGGCGAATCGGAGGCACCTGCTGGAGCCCAGAAAATCGTGGTGTTCGATCTGAAATCCGGACGAATCGTGAAGCGCATCGCCCTCGACGGTGTGGCCGATCGTGTCGGCAGCTTCCTCAACGACATCGTCGTCGACGAACACAGGCGCATCGCGTATGTTTCCGACAGTGGCTCGCGCAGTTCACCGCATAACAAGGTCGGACTGATCGTCGCCGATTTTGCGTCAGGCACGGCGCGACGTGTGCTGGATGGGCATCCGTATTTGCAGGTCGAAGCTGGGGTAAAGGTCGTCTCCCATGGCGTTGAAGTATGGCCGGAAAAGCCGCTGCTGATAGGTATCAATGGTATCGCGCTGTCGCCGGACGGTGCGACGCTGTATTGGACCGTGACGACAGGAACACGCGCACGTTCGGTTCCGACCGCCGTTCTTAGGCTGCACGGTGCAACAGATGAGCAGATCGCCACGGAGATTCGTGATCTTGGTGCTGTCGGTGGCAACACGGACGGAATCGTGACGGATTCGCACGGTGTGCTCTACATTACCGATGTCACGCACAATGGCATCGTGAAGTACGAACCGGGCACGAAATCGATGTCGTTGATCGCATCCGACGATGGCGTGCATTGGCCGGACACTCCGGCTCTGCTTCCGACCGGCGATCTCGTCTTCACGTCGAGCGCGCTGAGTGACCATGTCGCAGGTCTGGTCCCAAACGGTCACGAGCGCTACGAGTTATGGCGGATATCGATCGGCGGCAAGTAATTGGGAGTCGGGGCTGCATCTGTATTGGGCGACAGCCGTTTTATGGCCAACCGAGAATAGAACGGCGTGTGCGCTTGCGGCATTGGCTCCTGGTGTGACGGCGAAGGGTGCTGAAAGCCATGTGCCTGAGCAACCTGAAATTGCGCGGTTAAATTCGGCGATCCGATACGAGTCCGTTTATGCCTTGTGTCGAAACCGTGGCTGTTTCAGATCATTCTCCGGCGCTCTGATTCATCGCCGCGAGAGGATGTTGATCATCGGCGAATAGACTGATCTCTTACGCCATCATTCCTTTAATTTTCCTGATCGTGTAGGATTTTTTCGATTTCACCGCAAAGAAAAATTACGAGAGGACGTTGTTCAAAGCTGACTGGATTCACTTTTGCAATTAAGGCAAGTTCGGTCCCCGGTAAATCGGGCAGCTTATCGGAGGACGACAGGATTCGATGGGAGGGCAAGACGGCAGATCTTGGCAATACGCCAACGGCCAAGCCGGCAGATACCGCGGCTTGAATTCCGGTCAAGCTGGGACTTTCGAAACCAACTCTCCATCGTATTCCTGCTTTTTTGAGAGCATATACCGCTCGTGCCCTGTAGATGCATCCTCGAGGAAAGACTGCCAATGGCAACACGTCGTACGGCGTGACAGTCTGCCGGTTTGTCACCCAGACGACGGACTCTGGCCAAGACGCCACACACGCCCCCGTTCCGGGTTCCCGTTTTACCAAGGCGAGTTGAAGCTGATCAGCAGCAAGCTTCGCATGCAGATCAATACTCATGCCGCTTGCTATTTCAAGTCGAATGGACGGGTTTATACAGGCGAATCCGGAAAGAACTTGCGTAATCCGGTCGACCCGAAAATCTTCTGGTATTCCAATTCGAATTTGAATCAAATCCCGGTTGGCCGCAAGAGCATTTTTTGCTTCCTGGGCAAGTTCAATAAGACGACGCGCGTAGGTCGCCAATATTTCACCCTGTTCCGTGACGACAACATTGTTACCACTTCTATCGCGGACGAGCAACGTGTGTCCAAGTGATCTCTCGAGCCTCGATATTTGTTGACTTACTGTGGATTGCGTCTTGTGGATTCTCTCCGCGGTTCTCGTAAAGTTCCGCTCTTCGACGACGCACAGCAGGGTGTTCAATAGATCGAGGTCAATCATTATCGGGATGTGCTGAATCTCGGAATTAGAAACAGTAATTCATTTCCTTGACGATTGTCATTCGGTGGCGCGGAACAATAGTTTTGCTCGACGGATCAAGATTTCCGTCTTGCTTGGAGCGCCATCCATGGAATTGTCGCGAATCGCATGTGGTGGCTGGGAGTAAGGCGGTTTGGCATTTGATGAATAAAATGGGAGTTTTTGATCTTCGCATATTCAAATAGTCGATCGTGATTGTATGTGGAATGGCTGAGCTGGTGTGCATGAGAGGCATATTATTATAATTAATAACACTTATCGAGATATTTAATTTCCTCGTAAAAATGAGGCGGGTTAGGCTGCGGGTTGTAAATTGGAGTCAAGAATGAGTTATGGTCGTGTGGGGTGGTGTCACGGCCCGGTGGTGCTTCCGAGGTAATTATCCGAATCGGACCCGCTGCACGGTATTCGATGCGGCTTTTTGCAAATATCGATTCGCTGTAATGATGCGGTGTGCTGATGTATTGGTTGTTTTGTTGTGGGTGGTTATTTGAAACTTAGAAACTTTCAATGAATTTGGGGGTGTCGGATGAGGTGGCGCATTGCGTTGTTCATGGGAATTTCGTCGCTTGCGGTCAGTGCGTGTGGAGGGGATGACGGAGCTGTAGGTTCTCCTGCCAGTGTGCTGACGCAGCAGTCTGCATCCGGGCAGCAGTTCGAATCGAACTCCCTTTCGACCGCCGGGAAAAATTCCGTCGCGATCGATAAGGACTATTCCGTAAGAAAATCTGCATGGGTCAACTTGTCGAGTGGATCCGTGGGGATTGCAATGCAAGAACTTGGCCGTTCTGCAACAATCCAGTCCAGCGATTCGGTGAATCCCGCAATTCAGAATCAATTTGATGGGGTGATTGTGAACGCAGATGAAGATTTCGGTCGCTATAAAGAGAAAGTATCCAGTGCGCTGAACGAAGGCTATCTGATAATCATCGATTCATCGGGGAGTGCCGATAGTCAACAGCGCGTTCTCGATCTCAGTATCGAACTGGCCCATGTCGGGCGCAAAGCAGCGGTTGCGTTGCTGTATAAGGGGGCGCCGGATGAGGGGGTAGGCGTACTCGCATTTGATGCCGCAGAGCGAGATGAGTTGGCCACGCTCTTGCCCAAACTCGGGCGACGCGGAAGCGATTCGTTGATTAAACAAAAAACGCAATGATTGCGGGGTGAATCGAATGAAAATTGAATTCTCTCGATATGCCGTTCTGGCAACATTGCTCGCGGCTTGCCTGGGCTTGCTTTCCCAAAATAGTCACGCTCTCGCTACCGGAACAACGAAGTGGGTGACGGACCCAACGATTTCCGCTGATCGAAATAATTCGTATATTTCGTACTATTCCAATCAAGGTGCCCAAGGAACGTATTGGGTGTGGAGGGTCCAAAAATATTATCCCGAATTTACGCTCAGTTGCAGTACGCCGTCGAATAGTGGATGCACAGCGAACAAGACAGAAGGCCGTAGCACGTCGATCACGAGGCAGTGGACGATCGGTATCGATTTATCCCCGACCTTCAAAAGCCAAGGCGGCGGCCTAAGTGCCTCCTATAGTCAGGCCGTGACGCAAGAGCAGAGTTTCACCATTGGGCAAACAATCTATGTGCCATCCGGATCTACGGCGTATGCGATGATAATCGCGCTCGATAAGTACATTCCGGCGGCGGATTATAGAGGTGTTTGGAGGGCGACGGGAAAAAGGCAGAATCCGACGTGTACCCAGTGGGGCTGTGGGCCTTATCGTTACGAAATGCGATGGGATAACGACTATACATTCTCAACATGGAAGGGCCATATGGTGACGTATCACCGTGCTTTCATGTGTGCGACAAGAGATACCGTCGCGCCCCGAGTCGGGGACGGCCCGCCGAAGGGTTGCTCGTTGCCACCGATACCGTATTGACTTGGACGAAGGCCCTGGCAGGCTCCGCCCCTTTTTCGTCGAGGGGCGATCGGCCGTGCGGGGCCAGATTGTTTCGATGAGTGATGGGCCTGATTTGAGTGAAATCGTACCGTCGCGCAGAACGGCGAACCGGCAGTTGAAGTGACTAGCGGTGATCGACGAGTACGCGCGTGAATGCCCGCCGATGACGAGGGCATCAAACACGGATCACTCTCTCCGTTCCAAAACGTCCGCACGGGGCTCGTGTGCCTCGCCTTGCCGAAGGATGCCAATCGGACGGACGAGTTCCTGACAAGCGACGATCCTGCGCTGCGCGTAGCGGTATATGCATCGCGTTGGATGGGTACGAACCAGATCGCCGCAGCCGCCGAGCGCGATGGCGCCATGGGGCTCGATGAGATGGTACGCATACCCAGTTGTGGCGGGGGCAAGAGCATCGAGCCGAGTTGCGTGCAGCCTCCTAGGCGGTGATCAACACCGATCAGCACACCGATTTGCTGCCCACAACCTCTTCACAAGGGGGCGGACGGATGGAGCTCGAGCATCTATCGTGGTTCAGCAACGTGGTGCCCACTGACCTCGATGATCTGGACTTGCTGGCCACTCGGGCAGACGTGCATCGCGTGCTCGAAACATAGGCGGATTCGAACACCGGTCTTGGACTCCAAGAGGTCGGCGCAGCCATCCAGGCGTTGAACAAGCGCCTGGGCTGGGTAGGGTGATTCTCGTTGGGCGCGCTGCTCGCCACCGTCGGCTACCGGTTGTAATGGGGCACATCCTCAAAACAAGCGACGGGGACTTGCGGCCTCGTTGTCGCTTGCGGTCTCCAGATGCCGCGCTCGATCTCCCGGACCTGCTCGCGTTGTGCCGTCGCTCTTGTTTGCGTTCCCACGCCACGGTGATCACGGGCCCCGTAAGGCATCGGTGATCACCCGGGACGGGAAGTGAAATAAATGGGGCCACGACAACGAGCCGTGAGACTTGCCCGGACTAACGAGCCGTGCGAACTGCATGGGACGAGGAAATATCGCGTCCATCGTATAGCCACGAACGAGCGAGATGCACGCCGAGTTCCGTCGAATTCTCATCGGATTCAGCCAAGATCCTATTCAAGGGCCGAGTGTGGCCACGGCCGATAAGAGTCACACCGACGCGCTCGCCGCTTTCTGCACGAGATGTACCGAGGGAGCCGGACAACTGTCCAAAGACAGCTTTTCTGAGAATTTTCGTGCCCAAGGACACTTTTTCTGAGACGAGCAGCGTGCACTCGTCTCAGAAAAGATGTCCAAGTCCTTGATTTCTCAAGGGTGCCAAAGACACCTTTTCTGAGAGCCCACACGTGTTTGTAAAACCAGGAGATTCCGGTGCATCCCCCGATGTCGTTTTTATGGCCAGCATCTACTCCGACTACGCGGCTTCGTCAGGCCCCGGCCAGTGTGGACAGAGCTTTCTCCGATATTTCACCCAGAAAAATGATAGTTTCATATCCATAGATCATCTTTCATTGGGTGGAAGATTAAGTGGACAGACTGGAAGCAATGTCGATCGTGCTGCTCACGATCGAAAAAGGTAGCCTCACTGCGGCCGCGAAAGCCTTGAATATGCCGCTGCCGACCGTGAGCCGGAAGGTCACGGAACTCGAAGCGTATCTCGGCACGAAATTGCTGCATCGTTCAACGCGCAAGCTGACCTTGACCGATGCCGGCCAAGCATACGTCGCGTCTGCCAGACGCATCATGGAAGACATCGAGGAAACCGAACGCGCCGCGGCTGGCGAGTACACCACTCCACGGGGAGAGCTGGTGCTCACCGCGCCGGTGCTGTTCGGCCATGTGTACATCTTGCCCATCGTCACGGACTTCCTGGCTGCCTATCCCGAGATCAACGTCCGGTTGGTTCTCTCGGATCGGAACCTTCATCTCTACGATGACCACGTTGACATGGCAGTGCGCATCGGCACCCTGCCGGACAGCAACATGATTGCAACGCGTGTCGGCGCCATGGATACACTCGTGTGCGCTTCGCCGGCCCTGCTGGCTGCGCACGGCAAACCAAAACACCCGAGCGACCTGGAAAAGCTTCCGTGTGTTGTCTTCGCCGGCCCTTCCACCGCAACATGGTGGTTTCGGGATCCGTCGACCCAACGTGATTTCAACGTCAACATCACTCCGCGCTTGTCCGTGACCACGGCTGAGGCAGCGGTACAGGCGGCGCTCCGTCACACCGGTTTGACGAGGGTGTACCGCTACCACTGCGATGCCGCGCTCCGCACCGGGGAGCTTGTCCACGTCCTTCCGAAGTTCGATGTCGAGTCGATTCCTGTCAGTCTCGTCCACGGAGAGCGCGGGCTGTTGCCGCTCAAGATGAGAGTCTTCCTCGACTTCGCAACCGACCGGTTGCGCTCGGCGATGTCGGAGCTGGGTAAGGCCTGACGAGCGTTCGCTCCAAGGAGTGCGCTCTTTCCAATTCCTCAATACTTTCACTGGATGGAATGTCGGTTCTCGAAAATAGCCAATTATTGTTTTGGGTGGAAGTCACTACTATCTCTCCTACCGAAGCCACGGTGGCTCGGATTAACGGAGAAATCTCATGGCCCGCCTTGCAATCCCCTCGAAAGAAGCCGCTCCCGCCAAAGCGCAACCGATCCTCGCGAACTACGAGAAAGTTCTCGGTGTGATCCCGAACTTCTTCGCCCTGATCTCGCAATCCCCCGACGCACTGAAGGCGATCGCCGACATGCACGGCGCGCTCGGCAAGAGCCTCGGTCACAAGACCCGGGAGCGCATCCACGTGATGACCGCCGAAGTGAACGGCTGCAACTACTGCCTGTCGGCCCACACCTACCTCGGCGCCAAGCTGCAGGGGCTGACGCCGGAAGACATGGAGCTCAATCGCGACGGCCATTCGACCGATCCGAAGGCCGACGCCGCGCTGCAGTTCGCCTACAAGATCGCCATGTCGCGCGGTCACATCGAAGACGCGGATGTCGAAGCCGTACGTGCCGCGGGTTACACCGACGAGCAGATCGTCGACATCGTCGCCGAGACCGCGTTCAGCTTCATCACCAACCTCTTCAACAACACGTTCAAGACCGACATTGACGCGACGTTCCCGCCGCTTCGGACGCGGGCCCGTCAGGCCGCCTGAAGTCCGGGTGGCCCGGGCGTCCTATGAAGCGTCCGGCTGCCTGGCCTCGATGGCTGGCTGCTCCGTTCTGGCCACGCGCAATTCCCTATGCGCGCGTGGTTGGTCGGAACGCTTCTATTGATGCAATCCGCTGGATGGTCGCGCCTGGTAGCGAAGCAGCTTGGTCATCTCGGCGATGCCGACATCGCTGCAGTGAGGCATGCGGGCTACGACGACGCACCGAGCGTCGAAATCGTTGCACTCGCCGCCGTGAATGTCTTCACCCACGACCTCGACGAAGTGGCTAAAACCCACATCGACTTCCCCGTTGTGGCCGATCTGGCAGATCGACTGCATGCAGCAGAGACCCGATGAATCATGGACCATCCGCGCTTCGTTGATCCGCGTATAGCGAACGGACGAGCAAGAGTCATTTCAGATGCGACGTCTCAGTTCGCGTTTTCCAGGGTATTTGATGGCGCGATAAAGCGGGTATCAAAGCAGTGGCGGCCCGGGATGAGCGGCAGGAAGGCATTCCGCTACATGGAACGTGTGCTGAAGCCGGAACTCGACAAGCACCTGATCACGTTTCCGCTGATACGCCTCGGCGAAATGACCATGTACTGCGGATTGTTCGAGCAACGTGGCGCCACTGGCGGGCTGGATTTCTTCTTCTTCGTCTGTTCGTCGGCTGTGCGGCCGGAAGACGGTCTCATGTACCGGATCGAGGTTAGCCAGCATGCAATGCAACGGATCATTCAGCGGACGGGCCGAACCGGCGAGGACGAGATCCGCACGCGCCTCTATACCGCCATGGCAAATATCTATTGGTTGCAGCCGTGGATCTACCGGGACAAATGGTTGCAGTTGGGGCTCGCGTGCGAAGAAGGCGTATTTGTTGGCGAAGTGCGAGACGACTGCTACAGCATCAAGACGTTCATCCCGGCGATCGACAACGGCAGACCGTCGCGATGGCGCGATTTGCACGCCGACCTGTGGCCCCGGATCCAGCGACGCGTTCCCCGCGACAAGACGTACGAAGCGGATCAACGCTCGATTGGCGACTGGTACTTCTTCGCGGACGGGCTGACACGGCGTCATCCCTTTCTGCTGAGGCCTTTTGTACCGGGACACGATTATCTCGACGCGGCATGGGCGAGTCGTCCGGTTTGATTCTGGAAATATCTGAAAGGCTAGCCGGAGCGTCACATGCCGCGCATGGAAAAAGGCCGTTCAATGCGTGCGTGTTCCGTGACAATTTAGTTCGGAACGTTCGGCAATAAAGATTGGAATACAGACAGTCTGAGGCATCCCAATCGCCATGCATTTCACCAGGCCGCAATATTATTTAAGCATCAAAATCACGATGCGCATATCAAAATAAACATATCGATATTATCACGCCGACCAAAATGTTTTTTGAAATTTAACTGAAAGGTCTTTTCCAAGCTTTATTGTCTTCGAACATCTCAACGCGTCACGATTACGTCCACGATCGAAACGATTTGCTGCGACGCAGATTTGACATGCTGCTCGATCAGCTTCGCGCCGCGGCGACACGCCGCGACCCTGCAAATTGGCATGAAATGCTCAGTTCAGTACATCGGAGCAGCGTCAATTAAAACGTGAAAGATCGAGCTTCAGTGGGTTCCTGCGATCATAGTGACGTAGCTCCCACTCAGCGAGCGAGAGTTGACGCGACGACGCCTCGGCCTGCAGCGCATTGATCGCAAGTTTGTACTCATCGACCGTCGAAATTTCAGTCCAGTTAATCTCAATCTGGTCGGAGATTCTCCCGATAATCACGCGGTCCACAGGGCAGTGCGGCGGTTCCGGGATCAGACCCAGCGACCAGAGCGATTTTAGAAGCAGATTGAAGAATTTCTGGGCAACGCCCAGCCGATATCCAGCGTCATCAAACAAGGCTCCGCCGATTTGGGTTCCATATTCGCAGATCCGGACCAGGTTCTCGACATGCTCCACCTCCGTACAACCCGTGATGTAACGAGGTAGCAGGTCGCGTTCGACAAATGCCAACAGATCCCGACGAAACCGGTTTGTCGAAGGACGATCCTTTACGGGAACGCTAGAGTTGTAAGGTTTTGCTCGCTGTACCGATGCTGCCCATGCAACCATAAGCAGTTCGCCAACGAGATAGGTGAGTTGATAAAGAGAGGGGTGCGGCTTGGTCACGATGAACTCCGTATGGTTGAACGCGAGCCCGGCAACATGGCCGGTAGCTGCTTTGCGCTGAGAGTGTTGTGTCGACGTACGTAGTCGGCCGCTTCGCCCAGAAAGCCAGCGGTGCCAAAGCAGGGGTCGTACACGCGCTCGCCGACCCGTGGCTGCACCACCTGCACGATGGCACGGATGATGTGGCGCTGGGTGTAGAACTCGCCGGCATAGCCGGCCGAGTCGGCGGCCACTCGCTTGAGAAGGTCTTCGTAAATCTCCGAGAGGATGATGCCTACCGGATTGTTCTAAGTATCGGCCACGCTCGCTCACATCAAGCCTTGCTGCTACATTCTGAAACTGCCAACCCGTTGGTCTCTTTCCAAGCAACCGCACCAGCAGTTCGACGTCGATAGGATGATCGTAGCAAAGCACGGGTTTCTCACGGCGCTGTCTAAGTTCGTTCATCCAGCTGCTCAACTCCCTTGCCGCCTCCACACTGGACATCACTCTATCGGGATATTGTCCTAGCTGTGGAACAACAATCGTTCGCACAAAGTCAGTACAGTCACTAACTAAATAATCTGTCAGCTCGACGTAGAATTCGCGGCCATCCTCCGCAACTAGCGCGAGGCTTACAAGCGCCGGAGAGTCCAAATTCGTGAACTCCGTGTCAATGAAGACTCGTCTTTTCCATGGGTGCAAGGTCCCCACCATAACGTAGCATTCGAGAAAACACATCATCCCTCAAACGTTTTCCGTAGAAAAAATACCCCCTTAAATCTATTCCCACCTCCATTCCACATAAAATCCATCGAACTTCGATCTCAGCACCACATATCCATCCAATTCAAGAGTATGCTACCAAACGGACTGCACGCCACGATCATAATCCTGGAGCAACTATGCCGCGACTTTCCCTCACCGATCTAGTTGACGTAGTTTCGAAGGCGGGCTCCCCGAAGGCAACAAAAGTTAGACAAATCAAGAACAGAGATGACTACAGCCCGGCGATTGATTTCTACAAGCCATTGCGCGATGGAATCGTTTCCGTTCACCAATCTGGAAAATCCAAATCCGAGCTAGACTCCATTCTCGATGGCCTTAAAGATGTAAAGAAGCGCTCCGCGTATCCGGAAATTATTGAAGGATATCGAAAATGGTGGGGAGCAAAGAGACCTCAATGGTTTTCTCCACCAACGGCCGTGTATACAAATTCCGGTATCGAGGTCTCCGTCAACCCTGAAATTGGATTGCTTTACAACGATACGCCACACGTCATAAAGCTCTACTTGAAAGATGACGATGTAAATAAATCCAAAATGGATCTTATTACCGCACTCATGGAGCATTGCCTCAGACAAAAATCAAGCGCAAATACACGCATGGGGGTTCTGGATGTGCGTGGATCTAAGCTATACACGCTTGGCACCAACTCTGCGGTACAGAGGGCCATCATTGATGCTGAGCTGGCGTATGTCGCGGCACTTTGGCCAAATGTCTGAGACTCATGGCATCGAAGCACGGCGGCATCGAGCGGCAAGAATTTCAGGAAAGTACCGTACATGGCGCACGCCCGCGTGAGTGGACGTCCGGGTACCCAACTCCGAACTCGCCTGCGTACAACGTGGCGCTCACACCATTCGGTTGGGCCGCTCCCACCGCGGGGTAAACGCGATTAGTCCCTGTATCTATAGTCAGCGATCACGTACAACTTTCGAAATTCAAATTTCGAAAAAAAGCCCTCGTGAGAGGGCTTTCATATCGGTTACGATTTCCAAAGTTTGTTGCGGGTCACTCCGTCAACTTTCCAAACTTTGTTGCCGTTTCCAAACTTTATTGTGACGGAACAGTGCGATTCGCCCGCCGATGCCCTATGTCGCCCCGGAATCACCAGACGCCATCGGAAGCTGGCGACGAGACCTACTCCGGAGCGTGATCCCTGCCTTCCTTCGAAAGTTCGAGCAACGCGGCCATGGCCCGCTTGTACGGCCCGAGATCGCCGTTTGCCGCCTGCAGGATGAGCGCTCCTTGCAGGCGAGCGACCCAGTCCTCCGCGAAATGCCGCGCCCGCGCCGGCGACATGCCACTTTCACGCGCCAGGGCTTCGATGGCGTCGATCCAGTGCGAAAACGCCAGCAACAAACCCTGTTTCGCAACCGAGCCGATGTTGGCCGTGGCGAGTTGACCGAGCACGCAGGGGGCGCGCCCACCGACGTACATCTGGTCCAGCGTGGCCACGATTTTGCGAATGCGGGCTTTCAGCGTGCCGGACGAGTGCGCCGCGTTCAGGATTTCGCTGTCGATTACCGCTGTCGCGCGCTCCAACACGGCCTCGGCCATCTGCTCCTTTCCCTCGGGGAAGTGGTGATAGAGGCTCGACTTGCCGAGACCGGTTGCGCGCGACAGATCGGCGATCGACGCCCCGTCGAAGCCGCGATCCCGGAACACCGTGAACAGCCGGTCAATGATTTCGTCCTTCGATGCCTGAGCGGTGGCCATAGATCTTTTCGCTTCCCAAAAAGTACTGATCGTTCGGTACAAGCGGAAGGGTAAGTTGCCTTGCTCGTTAAATCAACCTTGACGCCCATCATTTCCGGATGTACTGTACCGATCGTTCGGTACAGAAAACTCAGGCCGACGCCTCATTCCGTGATCCAGGAGATTTTCGATGTCCACACGCGTGACCTATCAAACCGCCTCCGTCGCCGATCGTCGTACCGGCTCGGCCCTCAATCTGTTCTACCGGGAAGCCGGCCAGAAGGACGCGTCCGCGGTGCTGCTGCTGCACGGTTTCCCGACTTCGAGCCATCAGTATCGCGGGCTGATCGAGCGTCTCGCCGACAAGTACCGGGTGATCGCGCCGGACCTGCCCGGTTTCGGTTTCTCCGACGCCCCGGAAGCGAAGGCGTTCGGCTACACCTTCGACCATCTCGCGGAAGTGATCGAGCGCTTTACCGACACGCTCGGCCTGACGCGCTACGCGCTGTACGTTTTCGATTACGGCGCGCCGGTGGGCTTCCGTCTGGCTGCGTCGCGCCCGGATCGCGTGTCCGCACTCGTCTCGCAGAATGGCAACGCGTACGAGGAAGGCCTGAGCGACGGCTGGAATCCGATGCGTGCATACTGGCAGAACCCGTCCGATGCGAACCGTGAGCAACTGCGCGGTTTCCTGACGGCCGGTACCACGCAGTTCCAGTACCGGCATGGCGAGGCGGATACGTCGCACATTGCGCCGGAGAGCTACACGCTCGACCAGCACTTCCTCGACCGCGCGGGTAACGACGAGATCCAGCTCGACCTGTTCGCCGACTACAAGGCGAACGTCGCGGCCTATCCGCGCTTCCACGAATACTTCCGCACGCATCGTCCGCCGACGCTGGCGGTGTGGGGCAAGAACGATCCGTTTTTCCTGCCGGCGGGAGCCGAGGCGTTCAAGCGCGATATCCCCGATGCCGAGGTGCATTTCGTCGATGGCGGTCATTTCCCGCTCGAGTCGCATCTGGACGAAGTGGCCGGCATCATTCGCGCATTCTTCGCGCGCACGCTGGACGTCGCACAAGGTCAGGCGCTGTTTGGCGGACTGGACGACGTGTCTGCGTCGGCGGAGGCCCAGCCGCTGTTCGACGCGATGCGCGGCGTATTCGGTTTCGTGCCGAATCTCGGCCACGCGCTTGCGGTCGAACCGCCGGTGCTGTCGGCTTACCTGCAGTGGCTCCATGCTCTCGGTGCGACGTCCCTCGATGCGGTGGCGCAGCAGGTCGCAATGGCGGCCGCGAGCCGCGTGAATGCCGCGGACTACGGCGTGGCCGTCCACGCGACGCTGGCTGGCAAGCTCGGTGCCGCCGCGGACGTGGTCGACGCGTTGCGTACCGGCAGCGCGCTTGCCGATCCGAAGCTCGAAGCGGTGCGCCAGTTCGCGACAGCCATCGCATCGAAGCGCGCGCAGGTATCGGATAGCGACGTGAACGCGCTGAAGGCGGCGGGCTTCGACCGCCGCGCGGCGGTGGCGATTGCGATGGCCGTGGCCGGCAAGACGCTCGTCAATACGGTCGCGCACCTGTCGAAGATCGAGATCGATGCGGGTTTCCTGCCGGACGCCGCTGCCTGACCTGCTGCGGCGGGGCGGCCGTAAATGGCCGCCCGGCAAGCAGCCTCGAGGATCGAGAGCATGTCGGGTAGTCAGCTCGACCGCGCGCGACGCGGCCGCGATGATCCCGGACACACGCCGGATCGTCTCGACGAGATCGCGTTGCTGGCGCATCTCGCTATCGACGGCGGGCCAGATGCGGCCCGCTGTCGGTTGACCGATCGCCGCCGCCGGCCCGACTTTTTCACGTCGGCCCGCCGGTCGCGCGTGCCTATTCGGTCTCCAGCGTCGACGCACCGGGGACGACGTGCGAGGGACCCGGTCGAAGCACGATCAACAGCGCACCTGCCGCCATCAGGCTCGATAGCATATAGAGTGCCGGCGTCGTCGAATGGATCGTATCGTGGACCCAACCGATGAAATACGGACTGACGAAGCCGGCGATCTGCCCGAGCGAATTGATCAGTGCGACTCCGGCCGCGGATGGGCGATTGGGCAGCGACGACGTGAATGGCCAGAACATCGCGATGCCGGTCAGCGTGCCTGCGGTCGCCAGCGTCAGGCCGACGATCGACAGGATCATGTCGCCGCCCGCGCCGCCCGTGAGCAAGAGTCCCAGAAAGCCGATCAACAACGGCACCCCGAGATGCAGACGGCGCTCCTGGCGGAAGTCGGCGGAACGGCCGACGACGACCATCGAGATACTCGCCGCAAGATAGGGCACCGCGCTTGCGAGGCCGATCTGGCCCGGCTTCGTGACGCCGAGCGCGTGAATGATCGTCGGCAGCCAGAAGTTCATCGCGTAGGCGCCCATCTGGATGCAGAAGTACACGAAGCCGAGCGACAGGACTGTTCGGTCGAACAGCACATGGCTCGTCGAGCCTGTCGGGTGTGCGGGCAGGGCACGCGTGCGCGCGTCTCTGTCGAGATCCTCGCGGACCATCTGCTTTTCGGCATCAGTCAGCCAGGACACCTGTTCGACGCGATCACGCAGCACGAACAGCAGCAGGATGCCGAACAGGACGGTCGGCGCGCCCTGCAGCAGATAAAGCCACTGCCACGCGGACAGGCCGGCGCGACCGCCGGCGAAATAATCGAGCATCCAGCCGGACAACGGTCCGCCGACCGCGCCTGACACCGGAATCGAAACCAGAAACAGCGACAATACCCGGCCGCGATGCTTGGTCGAGAACCATTGCTCGAGATACAGCACGATGCTCGGAAAGAAGCCGGCTTCCGCCACGCCAGTCAGAAATCGCAGCGCATAGAACGATGCGGGTGTCTTCACCGACAGCAGGGCGGCCGACAGCGTGCCCCATGAAAGCATCAGGATGCACATCCAGCGGCGCGGCGACACGCGGCGCAATACCAGGCTGCTCGGCACGCCTGCACACACATATCCGACGAAGAATACGCCGGCACCGATCCCGAACGCCGTGTTGCTCATTCGGAGTTGATCGAGCATCTGCAGCTTGGCAAAGCCGACGTTGATGCGATCGAGATAGTTGCACATGTAGCAGACGAACAGGATCGGGATGATGCGTAGCGTCGCGGTTCGATACGCGCGCTCGAGCGCGGCCGGCCGATGCGTCGGCGATGATGAAAAGGCGGGGGACATGTCGAATTCTCCGTGCAGGAAGCGGGCCGGAAGTGACCGGTTGCCGCGTGCATTCAGTGGCGTAGCGACGGAATCGCGTCGAGGATCTGCGGCGGGTACGCCGGACGGTCCGGCATCGCGTCTTGCGGCGGGTGGCGAAGCAGCAGCGACACCGCGTTTGCAGCCGCGCGCGCCTCGAGGTCGACCTCGAGGCCGGCCGGCAGGTCCATGTGCACCGGCAGGCCGATCTCGTACAGCACGGCCGGGCCGTCCCCCACGCGGGCACGGGTGAGCAGACCGGGAAAGCCGGTCATTGCGCTCGCGTGCGCGGCCAGCAGCGGCGCGAGGTCGCCGCCTGCGAGGACCGTATCGAACCCGTCCGGCTCGACGATGAACCGCTCGATCGCCTGCTCGACCAGCAGATGCTCGAGCTGAACGTCCGGGTACTGCAACGCGGTCTCGGACACGATGTCGCGCCACATCCCCATCACGTCCAGGCGATCCGACCGGTCGACCGAGGTCAGGCGTCGTGAGCGAGCGCCGGCCAGCCTGAAGGCCCGGTGCGCGAGGCGACGGATGTCGCTCTCCGTATAGCGCTGCGTATACCAGCCCACGAGCTCGCGTTCGCCCGCGACGACGCCGCTCGTATGCGTGTTATTCGTGCCGCGCGACGCATCGCCCAGAATCAGGCAATCCGTTGCGCGTGCATGCCGCGTGGACACGGGAGAAAACCGCTTCAGCTCCGCCGGGATGGAGATCGCATGAAGTTCGGTATGCAGCCCGGCTACCTTGGCGAATGCGGCGACGGCCGTCGCATGTCTCGCGCCGGGTGTGGCAAGCACGATGTCCGATTCGAAACAGGCCGAATACGCGCCGTCATCGGGCGTGCCCGCGTCGACGCATGTGTAGTCGAGCGCGCCGTTGCGCGACTTGAGATCGTCGAGCAGCGCGATCACGTGACGGACGAGCGGGGCGGCGCGATTCGCGCCGGGAATGATCAGGATATGCATGATGAGAGACCTGTGCCGTTGGCGGCATGCGTGACGATTGCTGCGTCACGCATGACGAAAGACCGAGGGGACTGGCGTGGGACGAAGGAGCGGCAGGGACGCCGATCGCCGGATAGGCGAGGGCGTGCTGCGTCACGCGCGCGGTACGCGCGTGACGAACCACTCCGGCCTTGGCGATGCAAGGCAGGGTGCGACCGCGACGGCAGTCGATTGGAAAATCAGGCGAGGGCGGCCGATTCGCGGACGAGGCCGGGCTGTTCCGCGAAGTAGTGGTCGAAGCGGTGCATGCTCGCGTCGTCGCGGAAGCTGTAGGTCTTCAGAAGCCAGCGCTTGAGCGCGTCTTCGTGATCGTTGACCTCGATCAGTTCGCGGTTGTGGAGCGCATCCTGATTCGCGAACGAGAACAAGTCGCCGGTGCGGATCTGCACGCGTTCCTTGTTGGCTTTCACGATCGCGTTTTTCAGCGACAGCAGTGCGTCGATTGCGCCGAGCGGCGCGCCCGGGGCGTAGGTGGTACGCGTGTCGTAATAACGGAAGCTGTGCGCGTTCTCGAGGATCACGTGCCGGTCCGACACCGTCTGATTCAGGTTCGAATCACGGGAGTATTCGTCGTACGGCGTGATGAAGTGCGGTTCGCGCAACAAGGCCTGATGCGCCTCGCTGATGTGATCGAGCAGCGCGCGGCCGTCGAGGAAGCCCGTGTAGATGCGATTGGCGTCGTTGCAACGCATGCCGAGCAGGCTGAGGTAGTCGGCCCGCACCGGGTGAGCCGTGCGGTCGTTGTGGAAGAACAGTTCGCCGTCCGTTTTCTGCGTCTGGGTCTGGCTATATTTCTTGTGGGCGTAGACGTCGTGGAAGAAGTCGCCGTTGTTGCGGGTCTGGTACGCGAGCAGCGGGGTCCGCGTCAGTTGGGCGAACAACTCGAGCAGCGCCTCGCCCACGTAGGATTTCTTCTTCGCGTACTTGTCCTGGACCGGATCATTCTGATCGAAGACCGGAATCGTGTCGTCGAGCGGGACATTGCGCAGCAGATGCGCGTAGCGCTTCTGGCCGGTTCGTTCGTTGCGGATGGTTTCGCAGACGTTCAGAAAGAAGACCGGAATGCTGCCGTTCTCGACCAAGGCGCCGATACCGCGATGAAACCCCGAGTAATCCTGGTAGGGGCTTTTATCGATTTTTCGTAGCGCGGTCGATAGGTCGCTTTTTTCTTGGTCGGAAAATTCAAACGTCGACTTCATAATATCCTCGATAAGGTAAGAAACTTCAACGCGAATTTCCAGCCCGGCCGGGCGGGAACACTACATCGCGCCCGGCATGAGGGTTCATGACGGGCACCGAATTCTTTGTTTCCGTATTCGAGAATTTCTGGTCGCAGGCGAGCCGGTTCCTTGCCAACGGAACGTTCTCCTGGCGACAGGCGTGCAAAAGCAGTCTGTTTTTAAACAAACATTGAATATTTAAATTTGATAATTTAAGGACTGCTTTTTAATGGAATCGTAAAGTTTCGATTCGTTTGATGGTCTTCATCTGGTTTATCTCTCAGGTTCCATTGTGGGTGGTTGGTGCGCAACGACGTGGCGCGCTTTATTGGAGTTCAGACTATCACCGGATTGCTGGAGACGTTACTCGAACATTTGTGGGCGTTGAATTGTTTCCAATGGGAAACTCTTGAACCGAATCGGCGCGACGAAAAGTCGTACGCATGCCTGATCGACGAGCGACCCGGACGGGCGAATGCGAGGAAGGGGGGATTGAGGCGGGGCTGCGAGACAGGGAAGCGCGAGGCAGCGCGGCGCCAATCGACGCGCGACGGGCGTCGATTGGCCGGCGCGTGACTAGTTGCCGAGCGCGCGCATTTCCGTCGCGAAGAAGCGGGTGAGATCCTGAACGAACATCCGGACACGAGGCGACAGGAAATTGTCTTCGCGATACAGCACGTAGGCCGTGCGCACTTCGGACGCCCAGTTCGGCAGCAGCTGAACCAGCTCGTTGCTGGCGATGGCGTCCCGCACGACGTAGCGCGGCAGGTAGGCGACGCCGACGCCGGCGACGGCCGCGTTCAGCAGCGCAACGCTGTTGTTCGAGCGCAGGATGCAGCGCACGCGCGTCTCGAGCTGGCGCTTGCCCTGCCGCAACTGCAGCGCGGTCGTGTGCGCGGGGCCGCGAAACAGCAGGAACGGGTGTCGAGCGAGATCTTCCGGGCGCGTGACCGGCGGGTGTGCGGCGATGTAGTCCGGTGACGCATAGATGCCCCAATGGATGTCGGTCAACGCGTGCGTGTTGGTGCCCGGCTGCTCCGGGTTGTCGCGGCTGATCACGATCGCGACGTCGATGTTCTGCTCGCCGAGATCGACCATCCGGTCGGTCAGCTCGAGGTCGACCTGGACGTGGATGTTGTTCGAGATGAAACGGCACAGCGTCGGCACGATCGCGTGATTGCCGAAGGTCATCGGCGCGACGACACGGAGATTGCCGATCGGCTCTTCGTGATACTGGCGCACGAACGCGTCGGCACCGCGCACTTCCGCGAGCAATCGCGAACAGTACGCGTAATAGGTGCGCCCGACCTCCGTGACTTCGATACGCCGGGTCGTACGTTTCAGCAGCGTGACCCCGAGCCCGGTTTCCAGCCGGCTGATCTCCTTGCTGACGGCCGACTTGGACAGGCCGAGCACTTTCGCCGCCTCCGTGTAGCTCAACGTGTCGACGATCTTCGCGAAGATCGCCATCGAATTCAGTTGATCGAGCTGATTCACTTCGTTTCTCCATGGAAACAAACGCTCGAAATATAAACGATTTGTTTTCGACTGTATGCGTGCCGTGTTACTTTTTTTTGCATACGACGGCGATGCATTCATCGAGGCCGCGCCGATATCCCAATGCCAGAAAAAGGGTGAGCATGAACCACGGACAAACATTGAGCCAGAAGGTATTGGCGAAGGCGAGCGGTCGGACGCATATCACGCCCGGAGAGGTGATCTGGGCCAAGGTGGACATCCTGATGTCGCACGACCCGTGTTCGCCGGGCGTGATCAGCATCTTCAAGAAGGAGTTCGGCGCCGACGCGCGCGTATGGGATCCGGCGCGCTTCGTGATGATCCCGGATCACTTCATCTATACGGCCGACGTGCTTGCCAACCAGAACGTCCGCGTGATGCGGGAGTTCGCGCGCGAGCAGCAGATCAAGTATTTCTATGATGTCGGGACGCCGAAGTATCGCGGCGTCTGCCATATCGGCCTCGCGGAAGGCGGCCACAACCGGCCGGGCGAGGTGTTGCTCGGCACCGATTCGCACACGGTCACGTCGGGTGCGTTCGGCACCTTCGCGGTCGGCCTCGGGATCACGGACGCCGCATTCGCGCTCGGCACGGGCGAGATCCCGTTGAAGGTACCCGACACGATCCGCGTCAACTTTCACGGCGAACTGCCGCGCCATGTCCTTGCGAAAGACCTGATTCTCGCCGTGCTCGGCGAACTGACGATCGACGGGGCGACGTATCAGGCGATCGAGTTCGGCGGTGAAGTGACCGATGCGCTGTCGGTCGAAGAGCGGATGACACTCTGCAACATGGTCGTGGAATGCGGTGCGAAGAACGGGATCATGGTGCCGAATCAGGCAACGCTCGACTATCTCGCCGCGCGTAACGACATCCCGTTCGAGGTCATCACGCCCGACGCGAATGCACGGTATGCGCGCGTACTCGACATCGACGTATCGAAGCTGCAGCCCCTCGTCGCGAAACCGCATTCGCCGGACAACGTCGACAGCGTCGACAACGTCGGCGATATCCGGATCGAGCAGGCGTACATCGGTTCGTGCACGGGCGGCAAGCTCGAGGATTTCGTCGCCGCTGCGAAGGTGCTGAAAGGACGCAAGGTCGCCGTGCCGACTTTTGCCGTGCCGGCGACGAAGGAAGTCTTCCATGGCATCGTGACGACCCAGATCGGCGACACGTCGATCTACTCGATCCTGACCGATTCGGGCGTCACGCTTTCATCCGAGCCGAGTTGCGCGGCGTGCTGCGGCGGCCCGGCCGACACGTTCGGCCGCGTCAACGAACCGCTGTCGGTGGCATCCACCACCAACCGGAACTTTGTCGGCCGCATGGGCAACAAGCGCGCCAATATCTACCTCGGTTCCCCCTATACGGTGGCCGCGGCCGCGGTGGCCGGCCGGCTCGTCAATCCCAACGCATTTTTGTGAGACCCGACAGATGACCGAAAAAACGATTCGGGGCATGGCCTACGTGCTCGGCGACAACATCGATACCGACCAGATCCTGACGGCCGAGTATCTGAAGATCAATCCGTCGAGCGCGGAAGGGTACGCTCAACTCGCGTCGCTCGCGATGTGCGGGCTGCCGGAAGGTTCGATCCCGTTCATCGATCCGGCGCTTGGCAAGTCGCCGTACAGCATCGTCGTCGCCGGGCAGAACTTCGGCTGCGGCTCGTCGCGCGAGCATGCGGTGGTCACGCTCGGCGCGGCCGGTGTCAGGGCCGTGATCGCGCAGTCGTACGCACGGATCTTCTTCCGCAATTGCGTATCGACGGGGCAATTGCTGCCGGTCGCGTCGAAAGAACGGCTGTGCGAGCGGATCAGGACCGGCGACATCATCGAGATCTCGGTCGACGATCAGGTCGTCCGGATCGGCGACGGCCAGCCGGGTGCGCCGATCGAGCCGGTCGGCGAGCTCGCCAACATCGTCGATGCGGGCGGATTGTTCGCCTACGCGCGCCTGGTGGGCAAGATTCCGGCGCGCGTGCCGGAAACTGCCTGATCCATCCGTCCGGGCCGTCGGCCCGGCGGATCGCCGGCCGTCTGTCGATGCATCCGCACGACAGACGGCCGTTTTCGTTTGACGGTTCGGGTTTCGGTTGGTGCGCGTGCGCTCGAACAGGCGTGATGCGTGTGGTGGGGGCCACCTGGCCACGCCGCCGACGGGTTCAACGGACGGACGTCGCGGACGGCAACGACGTCGTCAGCAGCGCGTTGACGTTCGCGAGTTCGGCGTCGGTCAACTGTCCGGCGGCACGGGAGAGTTCGAGCCAGTGCAGCATGTAGTCGTAGCGGGCGCGGCTGAATGCGGTGCGCGACCGATACTGCTTGTCCTCGGCGATGAGCACGTCGGTGCTGGTGCGATCGCCGATCTCGTAGGCAGTCTTCGCGGATCGGGTCGAGGTCCGGGTCGAGACGACCGCCGAGCGCAGCGCCGCGATCATGTCTCTCCCGTTGAGCAACGACAGATACGTCTGCCGTGCATCGAGGACCGCGTTTTCGCGTGCATCGAGCAACGCGTTGCCGGCGCGGCTTTCGAGCGCAAGCGTTTCGCGTTTGCGACTCTGCACGTAGCCGCCGGTGAAGATCGGGATCGTGATCTGCACGCCGATCACCGATGAGTTGCCCGCGCCGCCCGCGACACCGATGCCGTTCTGGCTGGGCAGCGTCGCCGAGTACATGTATCGCGAGTTGCCCTGGCTGCTGTGGTTGAAGGTGGCGATCAGATCGACTGTCGGCAGGTCGGCGGACTGCGCGCGGCGGGTTTCGCGGCTGGCCATCTCGCTGTCGATCTCGCAAGTCGCGACGTCGAGGTTGCGTTGCCGCGCAAGCGTGGTCCACTGGTCGAGATCGGCCGCGGCGAGCGGCGATACCGACGCATCGTCGGGCAATGCGGCCAGCGAACCGACCGGATGGCCGACCAGCTTGTTCAGTCGTTCGGTGCGGATCTGATAGTCGTTCAGCGCACCGGCTCGCTCGGCCCGCGCGAGGTCAAGCGCGGCACGCGCCTGATCGAGATCCACGACGGTCTGCGTGCCCGCGTCGAAGGCGGCCTGGGCGATCTTGAGCTGCTCATCGAGTGCCGCCTCGTGCGCGCGCGAAAACGCGAGCTGATCCTGCGCTTGCAGCACGTCGAAGTACGCGCGCGCGACGTCGATCATCAGGGCTTGCCTGGCCTTCTCGAACACGATCTCGCTGCGCGCGACCTTCAGCTTGCCGATCTCGTAACCCTGCCAGTCGCCCCAGTGGAACACCGGTACGACGAGCGACGCGCCATAGCCATTGGTCGTGTATTCCTGGCGAGGCAGGTCGGACACGCTCGCCCAGGTCGATCCGACGCCGAGCGCCGCCTGCAGGCGCGGCAACAGCGCCGCGCGTGCCTGCGGCAACGCCTCGACGCCCGCCGCTCGCTGAGCGCGCGCGGCGGCGTAACCAGGATCGCTCGCCTGCGCGTCCTGCCACGCGCTCATCAGGTCGGTCGCATACGCGGCTTGCGCGCACGCGCCCAGCACGAGCAGCGCGCAGGCTTTCAGGGATGTCGAGAGTCGTCCGGTCATGCGATGAGGCCTCCTGAGCGTCGACCGTTCGAGGGCCGTTTGCTCCGGACTCTAACGCAGAACGGACAGCCTGCAGCGCCTGCCGAGCGTTGACTCCCTGGCGAAATGATTGTCCTCTGGGAGAAACAATCGACGTACTGGCGATCCAATTGTTCGAAGGAAAACGGGTGCGTGCTATCTTGGCCCTGCATCGAAAGCCGGGCCCGTCGCGTCGCGTTGGCCTGATGCCGCCGGCGGAATCCGAATCCGTACGCAACCGTTAGAACAGGACAGAAAAATGACAACGTTCAGCCTTACTTCGCCGGAATTCGCCGAGCAGGGCAAGCTCGCCAAGGCACACGAGTACAACGATTTCGGCGGTGACGGCGACAACCGATCGCCGGCCTTGCGCTGGATTGGCGTGCCTGCCGGCACGCGGAGTCTCGCGATCACGCTGTACGATCCGGACGCGCCGACGGGCAGCGGGTTCTGGCATTGGGTTGCGTTCGACATTCCTCCGGACACCGAAGGATTGTCCGCCAACAGCGGCGCGAAGGATGGCCGCCTGCTGCCGGCCGGCGCGATCCAGAGCACGAACGACTACGGCGTTCAAGGCTTCGGCGGCGCATGCCCGCCGCCGGGCGCGGAACCGCATCGATACGTGTTCACCCTGCACGCGTTGTCCGTCGAAAAGCTGGGTATCGACGGGACCACGCCGAACGCGGTCGCCCGGTTCCTGATTCACGCGAACACGATCGACAGCGCGTCGACGACCGCCTACTACGGACGTTGAACGCCCAGGCCTCGATCGCACGGAATCCAACCAGAGAAAAAGGGGAAGCACGATGCGTCGCGAATCGTGGGTAGCGCTCCACGTCGATTCGGCGCGGGCGGCATGGAAGCGTGCGTTGCCCGTGGTCGCCATCATCGTCGCGATCCTGGCGGTAGGCTGGTGGTGGCTGAAGCGGCCAGCCAGCAAGCAGGCGTTCATCAATGCCACCGTCATCGTCGTGCGCGCACCGATTGCGGGGACGTTGTCGTTCGTCCCCGGTGTCGAGGTCGGCAATTTGGCGAAAGCGTCGCAGCCGGTCGCGACGATTGCCGGCGACCTGTCGAACCCGCGTGCATCGGAGTTGCGGGTGCTCGAGCAGCAACTGAAGGTGCAGAGCAGCGATCTCGCGCAACGCGAGCGCAGCCTCGCCTTGCGGATCGCGGATCGGCAACAGCAGCAGGATCAGTACCGCAGCGAAAGCCGCAGTCAGCAGACGCTGCAGGCGCGCTACGCGGGTGCGCAGATCGCGCAGGCGCATGCGGAGCTTTCTCGCCTCGATGCAATGTCGGCGTTGTCGGAAGCCGACATGCGCCGCGCCACCGCGTTGTTCGAGAAAGGCTACCTGAGTCGCGCCGGATACGACCGCAGCATCGCGAATGCGCGGGTGAGCGTCGCGCAGGTGCAGGCGCAGCGCGCACAGGTCAGCCAGAGCGAGGCCACGTACGCCGCGGCACGCGTCGGCCTGCAACTCGACGGACCGCGCGCGCTGAGCGAGCCCGAACAGCGCAACCGGCAACTGGAGCTGGAACTCGTCGATCTGCGTCAGCAGTTGCAGGAAACGAAGGCACTCGGCGCGTCGACGAACGAGGAGCTGGCCCGCGTCAGCGCCGAATACGCGCGTCAGCGCATGGCAACGCTCGTCGCGGACCGGCCGAGCGTCGTCTGGTCGCTCGATGCGCAGAGCGGCGAAGCGCTGACCGCGGGGGCGCCGATCATGCAACTGATCGACTGCAACGACGTGTGGGTCGATGCGTTTTTCGACGAATCGGACGTGCGCGACCTGAAGGTCGGCGCGCCGGTCAAGGTGTCGCTGTCGCACGATGCGCGACATTGGACGGGGGTGATCGAGACGGTCCGGTCAGGCTCCGGCCGCGTGACGGTTGGCCAGTACGTCGCGGCACCGCCGCCCGAAATCGCTCGCCGGCAACTGCCGGTCAAGGTGGTCACGGTGCGTGTGCGGGTCGACTGGAAGCGGGCGTTGCAGCCGAGCCAGTACTGCCTGGCCGGCCGCAGCGTCGAGGTGAGCATCTGACGCGCATGGCGCGGCGACGGCGAGTCGCCGCGCTGCCCACGACTTCAACCAGAGGAGACTGGATTCATGTTACCCAACGCACATGCCGCGCAGGTCTTGAAAAACGGTGGCGTATTGATGGTGCCCACCGACACGAACTATGCGTTCGCGGCGGATCCGTGGAACGAGCGCGCCTGCGCGCGTCTGTACGAGATCAAGAAGCGCGACGTCAAGAAGCCGCTGACGCTTTTCGTGTCCGACCCGCAGGAGCTGTGGGCATATGCGAGTCTCGAAGCGGAGCAGGCCGATACGGTGCGCACGTTGATGGAACGGTTCTGGCCGGGGCCGCTGAATTTCGTGTTGCCGAAGTCGGCACGCGCGCCGGATCACCGCTACCTGAAGGAGGATTCCATCTCGGTCGTCTGCAACCGGAATCCGGTGCTGAATGAACTGATCGGAACGTTCGGACGGCCGCTCGCGATGACCTCGGCGAATCTCTCGGGCGTCGAGCACGATTGCCTGATCGACTACGATCTCGCCACGCGGACCTTTCCCGATGCGGTCGACTTCATTGTCCCGCCGGCGCCCGGCAAGCCGACGACGACGAAATCGAGCACGATCGTATCGTTGCTCGACGGTACGCTGAAAGTCCTGCGCCAGGGCGACATCGTGATCGCCTAGCGATTGCGCGCGACGATGAGCGATCCGGTCCCGACTCCGCCGCCCGGCCTCCGCGACATCCGGTTGTTCGTGCTGTACCGGGTCGTCTCGCGGTTGTACTTCCATTTGCCGGTGCTGTTCCTCCACCTTTACCTGGTGGAACTCGGGTTGTATCGCGTGATTGCACTGCTGGCCATTTACGGGCTGGTGACGACCGTCACGTCGGGGCTCGGCGGAAAGCTGCTCGGCGTGATGTCGGAAAAAAAAGTCGTGGCGGCCGGCGAAACCATGAAGGCAGGCGGAATCGTGCTGTTGCTCGCCGGCACGCGGCTCGCGGATGTCGACATGAACCTGCTGGTGCTGGCGCAGATTGTCGGCGGCACCGGATTCAGCGTCGCGTTGTCGACGGATTCAAGCCTGCTGCGCACGCTGGCGGGCGCGGCAGGCGACGCGACGCTGTTCATGCGCACGCAGACGCGCTCGCAAAGCCAGATGTTCATCGCGACGCTGGTGGCCGGATCGACCGGCAGCATCCTGTTCGACTATCAGCCGTTCTGGCCGTTCTATGCGTCACTCGCGGCAAGCATCGCGTCGACGCTGCTGGTGCTGATGATTCGCGAGCCGCGGGCCGAGCCGCGGCCGGCAACGGAAGCGGCGACCGAGGCGGCCGTGCTCGACCCGAGACAGCGTTTCTGGATGGGCTTTTACTCGTTGTCGCGCGCGTTCACCCTCGCTCCGTTCGTCGGTTTCCTGCCGTTCTATTTCATCATGGTCGATGTCGATCCGCTTCTGTTCGGCGCCGTGCTCGGCCTGTTTACGCTGTCTGCGTTCGCGACTTCACTGGCCGTGAACGGATTCATTGCACGCTTCGGCGTGAAAGCGCTGATGATCGCGACGCTCGCCTGCATGTTCAGCTCCATGCTCGTGCTCGGGTGCAGCGACGTGCTGGCCTACCACGGCATCGACTATTTCGTGTCGGGGCTGGTCGGCATCAGCCTGCTTGGTCTCGGCTCGGGCGGCGTGCGGCCGGCGACGATGGCGAATCTCGACCTGTCGGCGCTCGACCCGCTTGCGCGGGTCGCGATGTTTGCGCGCATGGAACGCAACTTCGGGGTGGCCAACGGGATATTGCTCGCGATCGGTGCCTATCTGCTCGCCGATGCCGGCTTTCAGGCACTGATGCTGTGGTTGAGCGGCCTGTACCTGCTTGCGCTGGGTGCGCTGTTTCATGCGAACCGGGCGGTCGACACCGGCGAGGCCACACCGTGAGTCATGCGCGCGTGCCCGTCAGGGGCGATATCGACCGGCGGGCGCACCGCATGCGAACGGCGCTTGCCGCGTGCATGCGGTGGCTTGGTGCGATGTCGATCGCGGCGACCGGCTGTCTGACGCTGACGGGCTGTGCCGACACGCCGGCCGATTCGACGGCGACGTATCGCAGCGATGCGCGCACGCTGGAGGTCGCGTCGATCGGCAGTTTCCATATCGGCGGACATGCGGCAGAGCTGTCCGGCCTGCCGTCGCGCAGCATCGTATTCTCGCCCGGGGCGCCGCCGACCGTCGTCGACCCGAACGGCACGTTCGAAGTCGGCCAGATGTATGTGCAGTACGTGAAGCTCGCCCATCCGCGCAAGGCGTTGCCCGTGTTGTTGTGGCACGGCGGCGGCCTGACCGGCGTGAACTGGGAGACGACGCCGGACGGGCGCGACGGCTGGCAGATGGCCTTCCTGCGCGCGGGCTACGACGTGTATGTCAGCGATGCCGTGGAGCGCGGGCGGGCGTCGTGGGCGCGTTACCCGGATCTCTATCCGGACGAGCCGTTCTTCCGGTCGAAGCGGGAAGCATGGCTGCTCTTCAGGATCGGGCCGTCCTATTCGGATACGCCGGCGTCGCGCGCGGCCTACCCGGAGTCGCAGTTTCCGGTCGACGCTTTCGATGCGTTCAGCAAGCAGTTCGTGCCGCGCTGGGCCACCAACGACGCATTGATCCAGGCCGCCTACGACGCGCTCGTGCAGCGCGTATGCCCGTGCGTCGTCATCGCGCACAGCCAGGCCGCGAATTTTGCGTTCGTGGCCGCATTGCACGCACCCGACAAGATCCGCGCCATCGTCGCGCTCGAGCCGACCGGTACGCCCGACACGAAACAGGCCGACCTGCACGCCATCGCCGCGATCCCGCAATTGTTCGTATGGGGTGACAACCTGGACGGATCGGCGTTCTGGCGTGGTTTGACCCGGGTGTCGTTGCGCTACGAGCGGGCGCTGGCGGAGCAGGGCGGGCGATTGGAAACGCTGTCGCTGCCCGCGCACGGTATCCATGGCAACTCCCACATGCTGATGCTGGACCGCAATTCCGACCGGATCGCCGCGATGGTGCAGGCATGGCTTGCCGTACGCCTGCCCCACGCCGACCCGTGAGCGACCGCCGCCGACAGCGTGGACTGTCCGGCGCCACCGATGACCGAATGCAACCGAGGAGCACTTATGGAAGATACGTTTCGACTGACGGGGAAGGTGTTGTACCTGACTCGCGATCCGGACACGATCGATGCGCAGTTCGCGGGGCGCGCGCTGACGCGGCAGGAGGCCGGTGCGTTGCGCGATGACGTGTCGACCGACGAGATCACGCCGGTCACCGTCATGCTGACCTACGACGAGCGGCTCGGCGAGTTTCCGTACGTCGGCTTCAAGGCGGGCGGCCGCTTACCGATCGGGAATCACGCGGTGCGTGACGGCGGCTTCCAGGTGACCGTGGCCGGCAAGCGATACGGCAAGGGCTCGTCGCGCGAATCGGCACCGCTGGCCGAACTGTCGGCCGGCATCCGCCTGATCGTCGCGGAAAGCTTCGAGCGGATCTACCAGCAGAACTGCGACAACATCGGCATCCTCACCACGACCGATTTCTCCGTGCTGGACCGCCTGCTCGCGGGTGAAGCGATCCCGATCGACGTGTTCCTGCAGGGCCGGGATGCGCTCACGCAACGGATTATCCGCAGCGGCGGGCTGCTCGCCTACAGCAAGACCGTCCGATGGCCGAACGCGGACGAGCGCGCCGTGCCGGCCGACGGGGGCGCGGGCGCGGGCGCGGCGCACGGGCCGCGTACGCTCGTCGAGAAGATTCTCGCACGCCACCTTCATCCGGAAATGCAGGGGGCATCGCGAGGAGACGGCGTTTTCGTCGCCGCGGACTGGCGCTTCAGCCACGACTACTTCACCGGCATGTGTGCGTATCTGATGCACCGAGCGTTCGGCAAACCGGCCCAACTGCACGATCCGGACCGCATCATCGCGTTCCACGATCATCTCGCACTTGCGCGGCAGAGCATTCCGCACGTGAGAGACGGGCTGCTGCCCGGGATCGCGAATCTCGTCGCCGGGCACAGCGAATTCGCACGCGATTACCCGGTGCGCGCACACGGTGCGTTGCCGGACGCGCCCGGCTCGGAAGGCATTTGCCATTCGATGATGGCGGAGCAGTACGCGTTGCCGGGGCAGATCGTCGCGGGCACCGATTCGCATACGCCGCACGCGGGTGCGTTGGGTAGCCTGGCATTCGGCGCCGGCGCCACCGAGATCGCCAACAGTTGGGTCACGGGTTATGTTCGCTGCCGGATTCCGGAAACGTTGCGGATCGAGGTTGACGGCGCGCTGCGTCCCGGCGTGACGGCGAAAGACATCGTGCTCTATCTGCTGCAGATGGACGAGATCCGCTCCGGCGGCGCGATTGGCCTGGTATTTGAATACGGCGGTTCAGCCGTGCGCGCGTTGCCGGTCGACGAGCGCGCGACGCTGACGAACATGGTCGCCGAACTGGGCGGGTTCACGGGGATCGTCGAACCCGATGCGCGGACCGTTGCGTTCCTGAAAGAACGTCGCGGCGTGGACTTCGTGCTCGAGCCGTGGATGAGAAGCGACCCCGATGCCGTCTACCGCGACGTGATCCACATCGATGCGCGCGAGATCGAGCCGATGCTGGCGCGGCCGGGCGACCCGAGCAACGGTGTCGCGGTGAGCGGGCTGGCCGATAACGTCGCGATCGACGTGGCTTACGGCGGATCGTGCACGGCCGGCAAGCAGGCGGACTTCGACTTTTATCACGAAGTGCTGCGGTGGGGCGTCGATCGCGGCATGCGCGTGGCACCGACGACACGCTTGTTCCTGCAGTTCGGCACGATGCACGTGCGCGAATACTGCGCGGAACGCGGCTATCTTCCCACGTTCGAGCAGGCCGGCGTGACGCTCGTGATGCCGGGCTGCGGTGCGTGCGCGAACTGCGGGCCGGGTCAATCGGCCACCAAGGACGATGTGACGATCAGTGCGATCAACCGCAATTTTCCGGGGCGCTCCGGCCCCGGGGACGTATGGCTGGCCAGTCCGTACACGGTTGCCGCGAGCGCGCTGGCCGGCCGTATCGTGACGTTCGAAGCGCTGCGCGCGCTGCACGCCGCGTGAGCAAAGCGGCTTCTTCGCGGTTGAAGCGTGCGGTTTCGACGGGGGCGTTGAACGCCGGCATCGAGTCGACCGTGGATCGCGCGATGGTGTGGGTACGGCTGGGTGCGTGTATGCCGGTATGCCAGGCGGCCGCGCAGCGCCGCCATGAAATGGTGGAGATCCATGGGAGGCGTTGCGTTGCGAGTGAGGTCGGGATTAGACGCAACCGGCACTCGATCGGGGTTACCGCCCGCCATGTCGTCGTGAGGCGGCGAACATACGCGCGTGAGGATTTGCTGTCGCGATACCGAACCGGCGGGCGGCGCGCGTAACGCCTCGCGATTCGAACGCATGATTGACAGGCCGCACGAGGTTGACTAGATTCATCCCATGAACGCACGTTTCGTCACGACCACCACGACCACCACCACGACCGCCAACGGCGGGCCGGGGGGAGGTTGCACGTCGTAGATTCATGCGTCACATCATCCCCAGGAGCCCCGCCGGCAACGGACGGGGCTTTTTTCATGCTCCGTTCGACCGGCACCCCAGTCAACGGAGAACGTGATGGACGATTTCGATCATCGAGTGCTTGGCAGCAGACTCGATCTGTTTCACCAGCAGGATGAAAGTCCGGGCGCCATCTTCTGGCATCCGCGCGGCATGGTCCTTTACCGGACCGTCGAGGAATACATCCGCGCCAGGATGCGGCAAGCCGGCTTCGCCGAAGTCAGGACACCGCAGATCGTGTCGCGCGGCCTGTGGGAGCAGAGCGGTCACTGGGAGAAGTTCGGGAAGAACATGTTCTCGCTCGAGAGCGACAGCCACCCATACTGCCTCAAGCCGATGAGCTGCCCGTGCCATGTGCAGCTCTTCAGGAAGGGCGTTCGTTCGTATCGCGACCTGCCGGTCCGCTACGCGGAATTCGGCGCGGTGCACCGCGCGGAGCCGTCGGGCGCGCTGCACGGACTGATGCGCGCCCGCGCCTTCACGCAGGACGATGCGCATGTGCTGTGCCTGCCCGATCAGGTCGAGGTCGAAGTCGCGCGATTCTGCGTGCTGCTGAAGACGATCTACGCGGACTTCGGGTTCGACGGGTTCGACGTCGCGCTGTCGACGAGGCCGGCGGTTCGCGCGGGCGACGATGCGGTCTGGGATCGGGCGGAAGCGATGCTGGCGTCCGCCGCCCGAGCGGCCGGCCTGGATTTCGCGATGCTGCCCGGGGAAGGCGCGTTCTACGGCCCCAAACTCGAGTTTCATCTGCTCGACCGTCAGGGGCGGAAGTGGCAGTGCGGGACGATCCAGCTCGACTTCGTGTTGCCGGAGCGGCTCGGCGCCACCTATGTCGCGGAAGACGGCGTGCGCGCGACGCCCGTCATGCTGCATCACGCGGTGCTCGGCAGCCTCGAGCGGTTCATCGGCATCCTGCTCGAGCATTACGAGGGATGGTTGCCGACGTGGCTGGCCCCCGACCAGATCGTCGTCGCGAACATCGGGCAGGACGAACGCGCATTTGCGGACAACACGGCGTTCGCGTTCGAGGACATCGGTTGCCGGGTGCTGCGGGATTTCCGTGCCGAGCGCTTGCCGCGCAAGATCTTCGACGCGCGGGAACTCGCCGCGCCGATCGTCGCGGTGGCCGGGCGGAAGGAAGCGCTGGCCGGCGAGGTGTCGCTGCGGATGAGGAACGGGGAGCAGCACGTGCTGTCGATCGACGCTGCGCTTGCGTACCTGAAGCAGCATGTGCGTGCACCCTCCGCGACGCGTGTGTTTCGCTCTCCGGCTTGACCCGGCGGCAGGCCCGTCCATGTGAAGAACGCGTTGGATGGGCGGGCCGATCGCCGTCGTGGTGAGCGGCTCGCGTATCGATGCGAGTGTCGGCGACGGCGCCGTGCTACCCGCGTGCGATGACCCGCGCCTTCACGCACTTGAGCCACAGCCGGGCGGCCCCGACACCGCCCGCGACCGGAATCCGCGGCAGCAGGAACGGATCGTCGGCCGCGCCGGCACATCCGCGCCGGGTCGTCGTCGCATTGTCGTATCCGGCGTCCGCGACCTGGTCGCGTACCCGCGCATCCAGGTCGCCGTACGGGTAGCAGAACGATTCGACGGGCTGGCCGCTCAATGCCTCGAGGCGCCGCTTCGACTCGCTTACCTGATGATCCGACTCGAACCCGGGCACCTGCGACAGCGCGACGTGATCGAGCGTATGCGAGCCGACTTCATGGCCATGGTCGCGCCACATGAGCATGTCCTCGCGTGTCATCAGCGGTGAGCGCGCGGTGTCGTCAGCCGCATCCCAGTCGTTCTGGCCGCCGAAGCGGCCGGCGACGAAATAGCAGGTCGCGGTGAACCCGAGCGCGTCGAGCACCGGCATCGCATGGGTCAGTACGTTGCGAAAACCGTCGTCGAACGAAATGCCGAAGACCTTGCCGCTGCGCTCGCCGCGCAGATACGGCCGCAGTTCACGCACGCTCAGCCCGCGGTAGCCGAGCCGCTTGAACAGCGTCATCTGGCGGCGGAACGCGTCCGGTGCGACGCTCAGGCCGCGTAGCCGGTCGGCCGGCGGCGGCAACGGGCGTATCTGGTGATACATCAGGATCGGATGGCGCGTGGCGGAAAGAAACATCGGCAGCCCGGGAAAAACGCGGCGTTATGCGGCCTTGCGGAAGATCCGCAGGGTCTTGAAGTCGCCGATCTCGACGAAATCGGCGTTTGCCGCCCACTGCGCGATGATCGGCTCGGCCTTGCGGTATGCCGACGAGCCCTTGTAGAACAACAAGTGACCATTGGGCGCGGTATGGCGTGCGAACAGGTCGAGCACCTCTTCGTCCGTTTTCGCGCCATAACGGCTGTTCGACTCGTCGCGGAATTCGCACAGATGGAACAGCGTGACGACGTCGAATGCCGGCAGCAGGCCCGAATTGCTCGTATAGATGTCGCCGAAATACGCGAGGTAGGTCTTGCTGATCTCCGGTTGCCGCGTGACGAGCTCGACGTACGACTTGTATTCCTTCGGCGATGCCGTCACGCCGAAAACGGTGTTGTTCAGGTGCGGCCGCGCGCATTCCATGCCGACATGGTGATGGCCGCCGGTGCCGAAGTGATAGATGCGCACGCCCCTGAGATGCACGGATTCCAGCCATTCGACGAAGTGCACGTCGCACGGACATTCCTGCGTCCGCAAATCCCAGTACTTCTTCCAGATATTCATTGCCATCAAGCGGACCTCATGGATGTCGCCCAGCGGTAGGGGTTGTGTCGAATCGATTTCTGATAGACGGACAGCGTCGCGTCGACGAAGGTGTCGAACGAGAACTCGCGCTTGCCTTTCAGCCGCGCGCTGCGCCCCATCGAACGGACGCAGCCGGGTTCGCGCACGATCGCGCGCAGGATGGCCTCGATCGCTTCGGGCTCGCGCGGCGGGACGACCCAGCCGTCGATGCCCGGCTCGACGTTCTCGGGCAGCCCGCCCACGCGTGTGACGATCGCGGGGCAGCCGAGCGACATCGCTTCGCGGCACGCGTACGACAGGCTCTCGTGGTACGACAGCACGAACGACACGTCGACGATCGCGAACGGCGCCCGTACGTCGTCGAGGCGACCTGTGAACGCGGTGCGCGACGCCATGCCGTGCCGCGCGATCTGTTCGCGCTGCTCGCCGGACGGCTCCGCGCCGACCAGCAGCACGCGAAACCGCTCGCGCTCGCTTTCGGGCAGCCGGCCCAGCGCCGCGATCAGGTCCATCCAGCCTTTCTCCGGCGCGGTGCCGGCGCTGCTGCCCAGCACGATTGCGTCCGCGCCGGACGGCCCGAACAGCGCGATCTTGCGGCGGCGGATTTCGTCGCCGGCCAGCCGTTCGGCGGCGCGGCGCACGCCGTGCTTCACGACCGTGACGTTTCCATACGGCGAACGCAGCGCGAGCATGCTCGCGACATAGTCGCTGACCGCGATGGTGTGGTCGGTGGCGAGCCGTGCGCGCAGCAGGTTGCCGAAACTGTCGGCCCGATAGGTGTTGTGCTTGGTGAGCACGACCGCGGGCCGGTAGCGGCACCCGAGCAGCGCGAGCATGACCTGCCGGTGGTCGGCGGACCCGTTCACGTGAATGACGTCGAAGCGCTCGGCGACGATGCGCCGGCGCAGCCGGACGATTTCCTGGCACAGCCGGTTCCAGCGTGGCTTGAATTCCATGTCGAAGATCGCCACGTCGGGGCTGTCCTTCAACAGACGCGACAGGCGGCTTCCCGCCGGCGACGCGACGGTCACGCGGTGATGCCGGCTCATCGCGGCGGCGAGATCGCGTACGTAGGTATCCTGGCCGCCGCCGTAGTCGCCGTGGAAGTTGGTGTACAGAATGTTCATCACGATGCCGCTTTTCCTCGATCGTCCATTAAAAGGACTACTGATGAAATGAATGGCTCAACCCGTCGGGAGCAATGACTCGAACACGGTGCCGCGTTTGCGGCTCGCGATCGCGGATCGACGCCCGGGCATGGCGCCAACGCGAATCATTTCCAAATATTACATATCGTTTACGTATCGTAGTGTCGAGGTCTGCGCATCTTTGTGAGAATGTGTCGCGATCGCTTGACCGTCTCGGCCGCCTGCGCGGAGCGTGGCGCTGACGCGTGCGTGCACGCAACCCGTTTGCCACGGCGGCGCCGACCGATTTCTCGCCGACCGGCCGGGCTGTTCCACGCCGGCCGGCCCTCGCCAGGGGTGTGCTGGATCGCGACAAAACCTGTTTTGCCGGCGACATCCGGACACAGATCAACCGGCGCCGCTTTCAGATTTGAAAGCCGGTGCGCCATTTGCGTTAGAATGCCCCCCCTTGTCCGCCCTGGCGACCGCCAGGGCGGACTGGTCGCCCGCGTGGCCACACAGGTTCCGATTCGCAGCCGGACGCGAATGATTTGCCAGCCGTTAGCAACATACGTTTTGTGATTTGGATTACTAATGAAGAAGAAGCACAACATTACCAAGTACATCGTCATTGCGATGATGCTTGGTATCGCCGTGGGTTATGCATGCCACAGCGCGTTTCCCGACCCGAAGATGGCGAAGGAAGTCGCCGGTTACGTGTCGTTGCTGTCTGATGTATTCCTGCGCTTGATCAAGATGATCATCGCACCGCTGGTCTTCGCGACGCTGACCGTCGGCATTGCGCAGATGGGCGACGGCAGCGCGGTGGGCCGTGTGGGCGTCAAGGCGTTCGGCTGGTTCTTCATCGCGTCGTTCACGTCGCTGCTGCTCGGCCTGCTGACCGCGACGATCCTGCAGCCGGGCAGCCACCTGAGCCTGCCGCTGCCGCCTTCCGATGCGGCCCTCAACCTGAAGACGGGCGCCTTCACGCTGAAGGACTTCGTGGTCCACCTGGTGCCGAAGTCGATCGCCGAGGCGATGGCGAACAACGAAATCCTGCAGATCGTCGTGTTCTCGATCTTCTTTGGCACCGCGCTGTCCGCGCTCGGCGACGCGGGCAAGCGCCTGACTGGCGTGATCGAGGATCTCGCGCAGGTGATGCTGAAGGTGACGGGCGCGGTGATGTGGTTTGCGCCGGTCGCGGTGTTCGCGGCGCTCGCGTCGACGATCACGACCGAAGGGCTCGGCATCCTGCTGACGTTCGCGAAGTTCATGGCGAGCTTCTATCTGGCGCTCGCGCTGCTGTGGGGCGTGCTGACGCTCGCCGGCGTGACGTTCCTCGGCAAGCGTGCGTTCACGCTGATCCGGCTGATTCGCGAGCCGTTCCTGCTGTCGTTCGCGACGGCGAGTTCCGAGGCCGCGTATCCGAAGCTGCTGGACGCGCTCGACCGCTTCGGCGTGAACCGCAAGATCTCGAGCTTCGTGCTGCCGATCGGGTATTCGTTCAACCTCGACGGCTCGATGATGTACTGCACGTTCGCGGTGCTGTTCATCGCCCAGGTGTACGGCATTCATCTGCCGCTGGGCACGCAGATCACGATGCTGCTGATGCTGATGGTGACGTCGAAGGGGATGGCCGGCGTGCCGCGCGCGTCGCTGGTCGTGATCGCGGCGACGCTCAACCAGTTCAACCTGCCCGAAGCCGGGTTGCTGCTGATCATGGGCGTCGACATGTTCCTCGACATGGGGCGCTCGGCCACCAACGCGGTCGGCAACTCGATCGCGGCCGCGGTGGTCGCGAAGTGGGAAGGGCAACTCGGCGAACCGCGCGACGACAATGATTCGGACGCCGGCACGGTAACCGAGGTAAAGGTGCGGGAGACATCGGCATGATGCATGGCAGCGCGGCGACGCGTTGCCTGATCCGCAGTCGATGACAATCGCCGGCCAGGATTCGCGACGGATTCTGGCCGGCGATTTGTTTTGTGCAGTGATTTTGCGCCGCGTTCGGCGGCCTTTTTCGATTCTCCGCTAAAAGCGTTTGCCGTTTCAATCGGTCGCCGCTGGACGAGCGGCGATATTCCCGCAGGCGAACGCCCGATTCTCCCCATTCCCGTGCTGGTGCGTAAGTGAACATTCACTGTCGCACACTCGTGCTTGCCGCAAGCACGAGCGGACCGCAATTTTTTTCGATTTATATAACGCTATTCTCGCCCTGCTCATTATCGAACGCATGCCGTACGTAATACCGATTGCGCCGGATGATTCACGGGAAGAATTTACGCATTGCGGATTTCAAGCCATCTGGCCGGCCGGTCCCTCAGGTGAATGTCTGCATCATTCAGGAGAGCAACCGTCATGGTCGCCAGCAAACGAATCCAGGCTGCGCTTGTTGCCGCGGCGATCGCCGCGATTGTGCCGGCCGCGCACGCGGGTAATACCACCGACTGGCTGGCGAACACCTACGGTACGCTCGCGGCGCACGTCGGCAACGTCGCGCGCGCGATGTGGGTCGCGCCCGAAGGCGTGATCTATACCGCGTCGATGTGGGACGAGGATGAAGGCGGTGTGGCGATCTACCAGAACGGCAAGAGCATCGGCTCGATCGGCACGCATTCGGAATTCCAGGGCAGCGCGATCACCGGCAACGCGACGTCGCTCTTCGTCGCGCTGCAGCCCGGCAAGACGTACGGCAGCGGCGCGGTGGGGCGCTACAACCGCGCGACGAAATATCGCGACCGCGTGATCCAGATCAGCGCGGCGACCAACCAGCCGCGCATCGACGTCGTCACCGGGCTCGCGACGGCCGGTTCGCTGCTCTATGCCAGCGACTTCTACGGCAATCGCGTGCGCGTATTCACCACCGACGGCGTGTGGCAGCGGGACATCGACGTGTCGGCGCCGGGCGCGCTCGCGGTGGACGGTGCGGGCAACGTGTGGGTCGCCCAGAAGAGCGCGGGCTCGATCGTCGGCTTCAGCCCGGCGGGCGCGTTGCTGAACACGATCCGGATGCCGACCGGGTCGCGGCCGTCGGCGCTGTATTTCGATGCGGCGGCCGGCCAGCTGCTGGCGGGCGACGAAGGCCCCGACCAGAACATCAAGCGCTATACGGTGGCGGGCCGACCGGCGCTGGTCGGCACGTTCGGCGTGCGCGGCGGCTATCTCGACACGACGACGGGCATCAAGGGGCAGGTCGGCGCGCAGCGCTTCACGCGCATCGTCGGGATCGGCAAGGACACCGGCGGCAACCTGTACGTGCTCAACAATCCGTGGGGCGGCAGCTGGGATCTCGGCCGCAACGGCGCGACCGACATTCATGCGTACAGCAGCACCGGGAGCCTGCGTTATACGCTGCAGTCGTTGAATTTCGAAGGCATCGCCGCGCCGGATCCCGTCACGGACGGCGCGCTGTTCTATGGCGGCACGCACGTGTACAGCGGCACCGCGGGCGGCAAGTTCGTCGCGAACACCGTCGATCCGTTCGCGTACCCGGCGGACCCGCGCATCAACATGAGCGACACGCAGCGCGACGAACACTTCGGTCTGCTCACGTCGGTGGGCACGAACCGGATTCTCGTCGCAGCCGGCCAGAATCCGCCGGTCTTCTACTTCTACCATTTCAACGCGGCGAACGGCTATGTCGCGATTCCGGACGGCTCGATTCCGGGCCCCGCATTCAACACGACGCAGCGCGTGACGAGCGGCTTCAGCATCGACAGCAAGGGCGGCGTGTGGGCGGGCCTCGACAAGACCGGCGCGATCACGCATTACCCGCTGACCGGCTTCGACGCGAACGGCAAGCCGTCGTGGGGGCCGGGTGTCGCGACGCGCATTCCGGCCAGCATCCTGCCGCTGACGCGCATCGTCTATCTCGCGGACAGCGACACGATGGTGCTCGCGCAGGGTGCGCCCGGCAGCAACGACTGGACGTCGATCGGCACGCGCGTCGAGGTGTACCACGGCTGGAGCGCGGGCAACACGACGAAGCCCGATCCGGTGATCATGCTTCCGCACAGCGGCGCCAAATCGATCGACGCGGTCGGCAATCATCTGTTCGTCGGCTACTGGTTCAGCAGCAGCGGACCGCTGTGGCCGAACGTCGACGCGTTCAACCTCGCCACCGGCAATCTCGACACCACGCTGGTCAATGCGAGCCCCGCGACGGTCGATACGAGCAGCGCGATCGACGCGATGTACAGCCTCCGCGCGTACCGTCGATCGAACGGCGAGTACGTGGTGATGAAGAACAACGTGAAGGGGAACAGCATCACCGTGTACCGCTGGACGCCTTGATGTGCCGGGCGTGCGGCCGCGTTGCGCGGCGCGGCATTCCCCAACCTCCCGACGCGGAAACGCGGTTCCGTGCACAATGACAGCGGCACACGCAGGCGCTGCGTGTGCGTGCACGATGAACCGGCGCGGCGCTCCATGCCGCGCTTCTTACGCTCGAAGCGACGATAACGATGAAGATGAAGACGACACCGAACCGCCTGGTGCTGATTGCCGCGCTGGCCGGCGCACTGTGCGGCCCTGTTCACGCGCAGACGGCCGCGACCGTCGCGACCGTCAACGGCACGCCGATCACGCAGGCCGACGTCGATACGCTGCTGCGTGCGTCCGGGCAACCCGACTCGCCGCAGGTCCGGCAGGCGATCAAGAACCAGCTGATCACGCGCGTGCTGGTGCAACAGGCCGCCGAAAAGGCGAACTACGGCGACAAGCCCGAGGTCAAGGCGGCGGTGCAGCAGGCGAAGGTGACGGCCGAGGTGCAGCTGTACCTGCGCGACAACGTGAAGCCCGAGCCGGTGACCGACGAGCAGGTGAAGGCGCGCTACGACGCACTCGTCGCGACGCTCGGCAAGAGCGAATACAAGCCGCGCGTGATCGTCGTCAAGGATCCGGTGACGGCCGCGACCGTGCTGAGCGAACTGAAAGCGGGCAAGTCGTTCGACGGGCTCGCGCGGCAGTACAGCATGGCGCCGAGCCGCGACAGCGGCGGCGAGCTGCCTTGGGTGAGCTTCAACACGCCGGCGGCGGAAGGCAAGACGGGCGGGTTGCCGCTGCCGGTCGCGCAGGCGCTCGAGAAACTGGCCGTCGGCGCGACGACCAAGGATTCGATTCCGGTCGACGGTGTGCGGGCGATCGTGAAGCTGGATGCGAAGCGGCCGACGCAGGTGCCGGGTTTCGAGGCCGCGAAGCCGGGACTTCAGCAGCAGCTGCAGGCGATCGCGGTCGAGAAGGCGAGCGCGCAGATGATCGGCGATCTGCTGAAGGACGCGAAGATCACGCAGTAATGCGGCGGCGATATCGCGCGCGTCATGCGCGCCAGATCAGATTCGCGCTCGTGGCGGTTTCCGACGCGAGCCGGAAGCCGAGCCGTTCGTAGAGCCTTCGCGCCGGGTTACCGTGCAGCACGCTCAGCGAGACCGGCACGTGCTCGCGTGCGGCGTCGGCCAGCAAGGCGCGCAGCACGGCCTCGCCGATGCCGCGGCCCTGGTGCGCGGGGAGGATCTGGATCTGGTGGACGTGCCACTCGACGGCGGTGCGCGTCACCTTCAGCAGGCCGATCGCGGCGGCACCTTCGCAGACGATCATCGCGTCTTCGAAGTGGGCGCGGATGCGCTGGTCGTGCGCTGCGTCGTCGGTCGGCGCGCCGACCCGCTGCAGGTGCTCGGTCATCGTCAGTCGACGGAGCGTCAGCAGGAAGGGGAGGTCGGCGGCGGAGGCAGGACGCAGATCGATCGCCGTTTTCATGATGGATGACGGATTGCGTTGGGCATTGGAGCGGCGACGCGGATCACAGGCCGGGCAACTGAATCTGCCGGCCGGCCGGACGATGTTCGAGGACATCCGTGACTTCGTATTCGGTTTTTGCCCCGTCCGAAGTTTGCCATTGCTGCATGCGGACATTGCAGACGAGCACGTCCCCCTTGCTGAAACTGATCTGGCTGTTGTTCACGCGCGACAGGAAGCCGGCATCCGTGATCGCCGCATGAATCGTCGACGTGCCGTCGTGCAGCCGCCATTTGTTGTCGTCCTTGAACGCGAGCGACACGATCGAGAACGCCATCTTGCGATGCTCGTCGAGCAGGAGCGCATCGGCTGGCTCGGGCGCGTGAAACCACGCAATTTCGTGGCGGGCGACCGTCTCGAACACTTGCGTATCGGTGCCGGCCGCGAACATCTCGATGCCTTCGTGCGCGAGCGGCGCAAGGACCTGCGCGGTTGCGTGGCGAACGCGGACGTCGCGCAACAGCGTGAGGACGGGCAGGTCGATCTCGAGTTCGTCGCCGTCGACCTGCAGCACCGCGCCGTGGTCCTGCACCCGCACGTGCCGGATCTCGCGTCCGCGCTGCCACTTGAGGACGGCGAAAAGCCCCTTGCTCGTCTTGGGCGCGGCGATGCCGAGCGCCGTCAGGATCGTGACCGCATTGGCGAGCGCCGTGCCTTCGTTGCCGCTCAGCATGTCGCGCATGCGGCCGAGCAACGAGGTCGCGAGCGTGAAGTCGATGCCGAAGCTGCCGGTCTTGAAGCTGCCGCGCACATTCACTTGCGGCCGAACCTGATCGCCGCACAGTGCACGCGTCGACGCGTCGAGCAAATCGCCGAATGCAAGCAGCGCGGGCGCGAGTTCGCGCACGTCCATCTCGGACGATTCGAGCGCGGGGCCGTCGTACGTGACGCGAAATCGGCTCATGGCATCAAAGGGGCCGAGATCGGCCGGGCCGGGACGGTTTCCATTGCATGTGGTCATGTCGAATGCGGGCTGGAAAGGGGGACGATACCCGAAACGAGTGCTTCCGGATGTCTTTCATGATGGGGGTGAACGACCTGCCATGCGCGAATTTGGCCATTCGGCCAGGGGGACACGCGGACGTGTCCCGACAGCATCCGGCCACCCGCGAACTTTTCCGATATCTTCCCGGTCACAACCGCCGGCTTGCGGGCACGCCGGCGCCGCCGGCCCCCGGTATTCCCCGGCCCGCGCCGTCCGCATATCATTCGCACATCGCGCACCTGCAGGCCGCAGGCGCGGCATACAGGGATTCTCGATGGACACCAAACGATCGCGGCCGGGGCTCGTCGCCGCGCTGCTCTGGGCGGCGCTGTATCTCGCGACCGGCTACATCTCGCACGAGTTCAACGGCCCCGTCCGGCTGACGGGCTATATCTGGCTGCCGGCCGGCGTGACGGTCGGCGCGTTCATGCTGCGCCCGGTGCGCGACTGGCTGACGCTGGCCGGCGCGTTCCTCGTCGGCCAGCTCGCGCTGACCGCGATCGAACACGGCAGCCTCGTCAACGCCGTGCTGTTCACGGTCGACGAGGTCGGCGCGGCCGCGCTGGCCGTCTGGCTCGTGCAGCGCGTGCGCTTCTCGCTCGAAGGGCTGTACTTCCTGCGCTCGGTGATCCTCGCCGGGCTGATCGCGGGCGTCGTCGGCGCGATCGGCGGCGCGGCGTGGTACACGACGGTCAAGGGCGCGTCGTTCTTCGACGTGTGGTCGGTGTGGGCCGCGTCCGATTTCGTCGGCGTGCTGCTGGTCACGCCGGTGCTCGCGTCGTGGTCGCGCTTTCGCGCGCACCGCTCCGGCGACCACGAGCGCTTCGACCTGATGCTCGGCATCGTCGCGTTCGCGCTGCTCGGGCTCGTCGCGCTCGCCATCTTCGACGGCGATACGTCGCGGAAATTCGGCACGGGCGCCGGCTTCGCGCTCACCTATGTCCCGCTGTTCCTGGCCGTGGCGGTCACGCTGCTGCTCGGCGGCCGCGCGGGCTCGTCGTCGGTGCTGGTGCTCGCGCTGATCGTGATCGAGCAGACCGCGCAGGGCGACGGCCCGTTCTCGTCGTTCCACGAACACTACGGCAGCGCGCTGCTCGAAGCGCAGCTTTATCTCGCGGTTGCATCGCTGCTGGTGCTGGCGGTCAGCACGCTGAAGACGACCCGCGAACGCGTGCACGAGCATGCGGCGGTGCTGCAGAACAACATGGAGCTCGCGCTCGCGAGCGCCGGCCAGATCGCGTACGTGCTCGATCCGGAGTCGGGCCGGATCGACTGGAGCGGCGACGTCGAGCGCGTGTTCGGCGTCGGCGTCGACGCGTCGCAGATCGCGAGCGTGCCGCTCGTGCTCGAACGCGTGCAGCCGGGCGACCGCGAAGCACTGAGCGACTACTGGAACGCGGAGATCGCGGGCGAGGACCGCGCGTCGCTGTCGCTGCGCATCGTGCTGCGCGACGGCGGCACGCGGACGGTCACCGACCACGGCGCGCCGCTGCTCGATTCGAACGTCGACGTGACGGTGGTCGCGGGCGTCTGGCAGATCGAGCGCGTGTGGCCGGCGGACGAATGAGCGGGCACGCGTCATGACAGGGCGTACGGGCGTCCTGCTGATCCATGGGCTCGGCGGCACGCAATACGATCTCGGTTCGCTGCACAAGGCGATGCGGCGCGCGGGCGCCGACCCGCACATGATCACGCTGCCGGGGCACGGCACGCGCCCCGAGGATCTGGTCGGCGTGCGCGCGGAGGCGTGGCTCGACGCGGTGACCGAACAGTATCGTGCGCTGGAACGCGAGTACGACACGCTGCATGTCGCGGGGATGTGCATGGGCGCGCTGGTCGCGCTGCTGCTGTGCCACCGCGTGCAGCATGCGCGCGGCCGGCTCGCATTGCTGGCCGCACCGGTATTCATCGACGGCTGGTCGACGCCGTGGTACCGGTCGCTGCGGCACGTGCTGTATCGCGTGCCGGGGGTGGCGGAACGGATGCGCGTCGAGGAAGGCGATCCGTTCGGCATCAAGAACGCGACGATCCGCGCGATCGTGAAGAAGAAGTTCGAGCGGCAGGACGGTTTCCACTATGCGTGGGTGCCGCTCGCGTGCGTGCGGCAGGTCGACCGGATGCGCGACTGGGTGCGCGAGGCCGCGCCAGGCACGCCGTGCCCGACACTCGTGCTGCATGCGCGCGAGGACGAACTGACGAGCCTGCGCTCGGCCGATTTCCTGCTGGAGAAGATGCCCGACGCGCGCGGGATCGTGCTGGAAAACAGCTATCACATGATCTGCGCGGACAACGATCGCGACGACGTCGCGCGGCACGTGCTCGAATTCTTCGGCTTCGATCCCGTGCATGCGGTGAGCCCGGCGATGGCGCGCAGGCTGGGGCGGCTGGAGTCCTGATACCTGCTCACGCCGCTTCCGGCCGGCGGGCGAGCCGCTCGCGGACCGCCGGCGACGCCAGGCATGTCGCTACCGCCTCGTAACCGGGCGCGCCCGGGTAAGGCGCCACCCGTGAAGGCGGGCTGTGATTGGCCGGGCACAACAGGATGGTTTCGTCGGGGCCGACGGCCGCCAGGTCGAGGATCGCCGACGAGCGCGTGAGCAGGAACAGCGGCCGCCTGCCGGCGGCGCGTTCACGCAGATGGGCCATCAAGGCCAGTTGCGTGGAACGGTCGAGATCCTGTTCGATCATGTCGACGATCAGCGTGCGCGGGCCTTCCGCTTCGAGGTTGACGAGCAGCGCGGTCAGCGCTGCCGACGGCGTGGCGTCCCTGTCGGCAAGCGAGGTCAGCGCGCGGTCGACGCACGACTTCAGCGCTGGATCGGCGCGCACTGCCGCGCGTGCCGCCGCACAGTCGTTTTCCAGCCGATCGAGCCCCACGAACACCGCACCGGGCAGCGCGTCGGCCAGCCGAAGCGCGAGCCGCGTCTTGCCGCTTCCCAGCGAGCCGATGATGTAGTTCAGCGGCCGGATATCGCGACACTCGAACCACTCGCCGCCCCACGGCCACGGCAGGCTGAACGCGACGCCGGTACCCGAATCGTCGAGCAGCCGCGTCAGCTCGCCGCCGGCAGGCATCCGGCCGCGCGCGAGGCCGGCGCGGATCGCGCGCACGCGGTCCATCTTGCGCACGAGATCCTGAACGCCGCGATCGAGCGCGGCTTCGTGTGCCGCCAGTGCGGCATCGAGGCTGCGCGCATCGCCGTCGAGCACGTCCGCCACCTGCGCGAGGCTGAGGCCGAGCTTGCGCAGCGCCGCGATGTCGGCGGCGCGGGCGAGGTCATCCGGGCCGTACGCGCGGTATCCGGCCGGCGTGCGCTCCGGCATGACGAGGCCATGCTGCTCATACAGCCGCAGCGCCTTGGTCGAAACACCAAGCTGCGCGGCGGCCGCGGATGCGTTCAAACGGGGCGTGGACCTACCCATCCGTCACCTCTTTGCGGTCGATTGGTTGCGTCCAGCATAAAGGCGACCCCAAGGGCCGGGTCAAGCGCGATGGCGCGGCCGCTCAGTCGGCGGCCGCGAATTCCTCCCGCAACGCCCGATACAACCGCCGATACCGCGTGAGCCGCCCCGCCAGCCGATCGACCGACGCCGAATCGGGCGCGACCGTCTCCGTCACCGGCGGCGCGACGCAGACTGCCTCGAGCGGGTCGCCCGTCGCCGCCCGTCGCGCCAGACGCGCGGCGCCGAGTGCCGCGCCGACGGCACCGTCCGCATGACGCCGCATCGCGAGCCCGGTCGCATTCGCGCACAGCCGCGCCCAGAACGCGCTCTTCGAGCCGCCGCCGATGAACGACACCGTGTCGAGCGTCGTGCCGGCCGCACGCAGCGCGTCGTAGCCGTCGGCCATCGCGAACGCGACACCTTCCATCACCGCATAGGCGAGGTCGTCCGCGTCGTGCTCGTTGGACAACCCGAAGAACACGCCGCGCGCATGCGCGTCGTTGTGCGGCGTGCGCTCGCCGCCGAGATACGGCAGGAACAGCGGCGCACGCGCCGGATCGGCGTGCTCGGCGCGCGCGGCCAGCGCGCCGGCGGTCGTGCCGTGCGCGCGCGCGAGCCAGTCGAGGCTCGCGGCGGCCGACAGGATCACGCTCATCTGGTGCCAGCGTCCTTCGATGCAGTGGCAGAACGCGTGCACCGCCGCATCCGGGTTCGGCGCGAAGCGGTCGTTGCCGGCGAACAGTACGCCGGACGTGCCGAGCGACAGGAAGCCGCTGCCGGCGCCCGTGACGCCCATGCCGATCGCCGACGCCGCGTTGTCGCCGGCCCCGCCGGCGATCGTCACGGGCCCCGCGATGCCCCATTCGCGCCGCAGCGCATCGCGCAGTTGCGCGGCCGGCGCATTGCCTTCGACGAGGCGTGGCATCTGCGCGCGCGACAGCTCGGTCGCGGCGAGCATCCGGTCGGACCAGTCGCGGCGCGCGCAGTCGAGCCACAGCGTGCCCGACGCGTCGGACAGGTCGGACACGAATTCGCCGGACAGGCGCCAGATCAGGTAATCCTTCGGCAGCAGCACCTTGTGCACCGCGCGGAACACGGCCGGCTCGTACTTCGCGAGCCACAGCAGCTTCGGCGCGGTGAAACCCGGCATCGCCATGTTGCCGGTGATCGCGCGCGACTCCGGCACCAGCGCCTCGAGTTCGACGCATTCGGTGCCGGCGCGCGTGTCGTTCCACAGGATCGCGGGCCGCAGCACCTGGTCCGCGCGATCGATCAGCGTCGCGCCGTGCATCTGCCCGGACAGCGCGATGCCGCGCAGCGCGGCGAAGCCGGCCGGATGCGCGGCGCGCACCGACGCGATCGCATCGAGCATCGCGTGCCACCACGCCTGCGGGCTCTGTTCGGACCAGTGCGGATGCGGGCGGCTGATCGACAGCGTGGCCGAGCCGGTCGCGAGGGGCACCGAGCCGGAATCGGTGAGGAGAACCTTGACCTCGGACGTGCCGAGATCGATGCCGAGAAATGTCACGTATGAAGCGTCCTGTCTGGGGCGCGCGGCGGCGCGCGTCGCGGGAGCGGCGCGTCGTCGTCGCGGCCGTGCGGTTCGTTGAGGCGATGCAGCGCGCGGAACTTCGACGGCGGCACCTGTTTCATCGCGAGAAACTGACGGTTGAAGTTCGACAGGTTGTTGAAGCCGACCCGGTAGCAGATGTCGGTCACCGTCAGGTCGGAAAACATCAGCAACTCGCACGCCTCGTTGATGCGCAGCCGGTTCAGGTAGCGCACGAACGACGAGCCGGTATGGCGGCGGAAGAACCGCGTGAAGGTGCTGACGCTCATGCCGGCGAACGCGGCGACGTCGGTCTCGCGCAGCACGCCGGGCAGGTTCTGCTGCAGGTACGACAGCACCTGGTTGATGGTCGACGACATGTAGTGCTGCGCGTCGCTGCGGTAGCCGGGGCCCGCGAGCACGCGCCGCTCGCGGCACGACGACAGCCGGTCGAACAGCGACATCAGGATCTCGACGCGCCGGCAGCCGTGCGCGTTCGCGAGCTCGAGCATCAGCGGCGCGACCTCGATGCCGATGCGGTCGGGAAACTGCACGCCACGCGCCGCGTCGTCGATCAGGTCGATCACCGGCTGCAGCTCGCTGAACGCGCCGACCATCTTCTCGATCGCATCGCGCGAGAACTGCAGCACGACGTCGCGCGACGGCACACGCTCGCCGTCGGGGAGTTCGCTGACCCAGTTGTGCGGCAGGTTCGGCCCGGTGACGATCAGGTTGCCGGGGCCGAAATCGCCGATATGGTCGCCGACGAACACCTTGCCGTGCGACGCCTGGATCAGATGAATCTCGTATTCGGGATGAAAGTGCCACTTCGCGACCGAATGCGGATAGTCGTGGACCCACGCGCGGAACGATTCGTCGCGGTGGGTGGGAACGATCTCGAGATCCGGGTTCATCATGTGCTCCGTCGGGCGTGCCGGCGTGCTACGAGCGGGACATCGACCAGCCCGTCGCGGCAGGCGGCGTGGCGCGCGTCGCGGCCGCCGGCGGGGCCGCGTGCGCGATCGGGTTCGCGTCGGGCAGCGTGACGTTGCGCTCGGTGCCGGCGTCGAACAGGTGCAGGGCTGCTTCGTCGAAGCGCAACGCTACCACGGCGCCCGGGGCCGGTGCCATCGGGGCCGGCACGAGGGCCGCGCACGGCTGGCCGTGCCAGTCGAGCGTGACGAGCGCCTCGGCGCCGAGCAGTTCGACGAGTTCCACGGTGCCGGTTAGCGCGAGCGTGCCGGGGGTCGAATCGCTTTCGGCGACGAGCCGCAGGTGATTCGGGCGGACCGCCGCCTTGACCTGCTGGCCGTCCTGCAGCCGCGCGAAGCGCGACGACGCGAGCAGCCAGCGCGTGCCGTTGCAGTCGAGCACCACGGTCGCGCCGTGGCGCCCGATCGTGCCGTCCGCGAAGTTCATCGCGGGCGTGCCGACGAACCCGGCGGCGAACACGGTATGCGGCTGGCCGTACAGCTCGGCCGGCGTACCGATCTGCTCGATGCGGCCGCCGCGCATCAGCACGACGCGGTCCGCGAGCGTCATTGCCTCGAGCTGGTCGTGCGTGACGTACAGCGTCGTCGTCTTCAGCCGCCGGTGCAGCCGCTTGATGTCGCCGCGCAACTGCGTGCGCAGCTTCGCGTCGAGGTTCGACAGCGGCTCGTCGAACAGGAACACGGCCGGCGTCTTGATCATCGCGCGCGCGATCGCCGCGCGCTGCTGCTGGCCGCCCGACATCGCGCGCGGGCGGCGCTCGAGCAGCGCGTCGAGGCTCAGGATGCGCGCGACGTCGCGCACGCGGCGGTCGATCTCGTCGGCCGGCACCTTCAGGCGCCGCAGGCCGAACGCGATGTTGTCGTACACCGTCATGTGCGGGTACAGCGCGTAGTTCTGGAACACCATCGCGACATTGCGCTCGCGCGACGGCAGGTCGTTCACGACCGCATCGCCGATCACGAGTTCGCCGCCGGTGATCGCCTCGAGGCCCGCGATCATCCGCAGCATCGTCGACTTGCCGCAGCCGGACGGGCCCAGCAATACGATGAATTCGCCGTCGGCGATCTCGAGGTCGAGCGGATGCAGCACGGCGGGGCCGCCGTCGTAGTGCTTCGACAAAGCCTTGCAGGTGATCTGGGCCATGGCTCAATCCATTTCGATCTGAATCTTGACGTCGCGCGGCTGGCCGCTCGCCGCTTCCTCGAACGCGCGCACGCCTTCGGAAAACGGGAACGTGCGCGAGATGAACGGCTTCACGTCGATCGCGCCGGACGCGATCAGCGCCAGCGCGCGCGGGAAGATGTTCGCGTAGCGGAAGACCGATTCGATGCGGCCTTCCTTCGCCTGCAGCGCGACCACGTCGAGCGGCACGGGGGCGACCGGCATGCCGATCAGCACCGCGCAGCCGCCCGGGCACATCAGGTCGACGAGGCCCGCATAGGCGTTCGCGCTGCCGCTTGCCTCGAACACGACGTCCGCGCCCCAGCCGCCGGAGGCTTCCGCTACCGCGTCGGCAAGCGGCCGCGTGCGCACGTCGACGGTCGTGACGGCCGGGTTGCCGGCGAACAGCGCGAGCTTCTCGGGTACGACGTCGGCGAGGATCACGCGCGCGGCGCCGCCCGCGAGCGCGGCGAGCGCCGTCATCGCGCCGATCGTGCCGGCGCCGATCACGACCGCGAGGTCGCCCGGCTTCATCGCCGCCTTCTTCGCGGCCTGCAGGCCGATCGACAGCGGCTCGACGATCGCGCCTTCGGCAAACGACACGTTGTCGGGCAGCCGGTACGTGAACGCGGCCGGGTGCACGACGAACGGCGTCAGGCAGCCGTGGACGGGCGGCGTCGCCCAGAAGCGCACGTCGGGATCGAGGTTGTAGAGCCCGCGCAGCGTCGCGGGCGAATCGAGGCGCGGCACGCCGGGCTCCATGCACACGCGGTCGCCGACGCGCAGGTGCGTGACGGCGGCGCCGGTCTCGACGACGGTGCCGGACGCCTCGTGGCCGAGCACCATCGGCGCGTCGACGCGAAACGGGCCGATGCCGCCGTGAACGTAGTAATGCACGTCGCTGCCGCAGACGCCGACCGTATGCACCTTGATCCGGACATCGCCGGGGCCGACCTGTTGCGGCAGGTCGATGTCGCGCAGCGCGAGCTCGCGCGTGCGTTCGAGTACGAGCGCTTTCAACGTTTCCTCCTTATTTTCCCTTGACCATCGAATTGAGCAGGCGGCTCAGCATGCCGACGAACACGAGCGGCGGCAGCGCGAGCAGCACCGTCGACGCATTGATCACGCCCCACGGCACTTCCTGGCCGAGCGACGTGAACGCGGACGCGACCACCGGCAGCGTCGCGCTGCGCGACGACGTCAGCGCGAGCGCGATCATCAGTTCGTTCCAGACCAGCACGAAGCTGAACACGATGCCGCCGAGCAGCGTGCTCGCGCACACCGGCAGCGCGATATGCCAGAACACCGCGTACGGGCCGTAGCCGTCGAGCGCGGCGGCTTCCTCGATCTCGCGCGGCAGCCGGCGGAACACCGGGATCGACAGCCACGTGATGGTCGACAGCGTGACCAGCAGGTACGTGACGATCATCGACAGCTTCGTGTCGTACAGCCCGAGATCGACCCAGATCGCGATCAGCGGCAGCGCGACCGCGACCGGCGGCAAAAAGCGCAGCGACAGCAGGAAGAACTGGATGTCGCGCTTGCCGCGCACCGGGTAGCGCGCGATCGCATACGCGGCCGGCACGCCGAGCACCGCGCCGATCAGCACGGCCGCGCCGACGATCGCGATGCTGTTGCCGAGCCCGATCAACACTTCGGGGCTCGACAGCACCTGCTCGTAGTTCGCGAGCGTCGGCGTGAAGATGAAGCGCGGCGTCGGCGTGACGATGTCGAGCAGGTGCTTGAGCGAATTGAGCACGGCCCAGAACAGCGGAAACGAGGCGACGAGCAGGATCGCGCCGGCAATCGCGACGGTGGAAACGGCGGCGGGGCCGCAGCGAGCCATTCGGCGAGCCATCAGTCGTCCCATTTGTTGACCCTCTTCCAGATGAGCGTGAAGACGAGCGTGGTCGCGACCATCATCAGCACGGCCATGCCCGACGCATACGACACCTTGCCGGCGAGGCCGATGCCCTGCTGGTACGCGTAGAGATCGAGCGTCTCGGTCGCGATGCCGGGGCCGCCCTTGGTCATCACGTAGATCAGGTCGAACGAACGCAGCGACTCGACCATCTTGATGAACACGAGGCTCACGAGCGGCGCCTTCAGCATCGGCAGCGCGATGTACGCATGCACCTGCCACGTCGTCGCGTAGTCGAGCCGCGCGGCTTCGAGCGGCTCGGGCGGCAGCGTCTCCAGCAGCTTCAGGATCACGACCGCGAAGAACAGCCCCCATTGCCATACGTCGACGAGCGCGACCGCGTACAGCGCGAGATGCGGATCGGCGAGGAACGCGGTGTTCTCGATGCCGAGCGTACCGAGCAGCCAGCTCAGGATGCCGGTGAGCGGCGCGTACATGAACTTCCAGATGAACGCGGCCGACACGCGCGGCAGCAGCACCGGCATGATCAGCACCAGCGACGCAAGACGGCGCCAGCGGCCGTGCACGCGCTCGAACAGGAACACGGCGAGCGCGATTCCGACCAGCACCGCGCCGGCGACCGTGACGACTTCCCACAGCACCGACACCTCGATCGCGTTCAGGAAGCGGCGGTCCGATGCGAGCCGGACGAAATTGCGCAGGCCGACGTATTCGCTGTCCGGGTAGCGCAGCACGCGGTTGCGCAGCGCGAGGTTGATCGCGGCGACGGTCGGGACGAGGCTCAGGACCGCGAGCAGCGCGAGCGTCGGCGCGAGGAATACCCACGGCAGGCTCGTGCGGTCGCGGCGCGCGCGGCCGTGCCGGGCCGCAGGAGGGGAAGGGGCAGGGCGGACGTCGAGCGCGCGCCCGCCCGCGCCGTCATTTGCGAGCGCCATGTTCGAGCGCATCCTTCGCGTACTGGGCCGCGTCGTCGAGCGTGCCGCGGATATCCGTCTGCGTGCCGGTGAACACCTGTTCGAGCGCGATGCCGAGGTTGTCGCCGATGTCCGGCCACTGCGGCGTGCGCCAGATCGTCACCTGCGTGACGGGGTTGGTGTCGTTCAGTCCGGCCTGGATCTGCGGCGCGACGTGCTGCTTGAAGTACGGGCTGCCGATCGTGCTCGAGCGGTTGTAGTCGCTGAACACGCCGTTGCGCAGCCGCGCCTGTTCCTGGTCCTTGCTGGTCGCCCACGCGATGAAGCGGCCGGCGGCCATCCGCGTGCAGTCGTCCTTCGCGCCGACCGCCGAGATCGCGAAGCCGTGGCCGTACGCGGCCGACGGCAGCGGCGCGGGCGGGCGCGTGTAGCCGACCTTGCCGGCCACGCTCGACTTGCTCGCATCCTCCATCCAGTCGGCGAACGGCGTCGATTCGATCATGAACGCGACCTTGCCCGAGCGGAACGCTTCGAGCGCGTTGCTCCAGTCGTAGGTCGCGGCGCCCGGCGGCGCGTACTTGAACAGGTCGCTGTAGAGCTGCGTGGCCTTCACGGCGGCCGGCGAGTTGAACGCGGGCTGGCCGCCCTTGTCGGTCCATGCGCCGCCCATCCCGAGCATGAACGGCGACCAGCGCCACACGTTCATCCCCGAGCCGCGCTGGCCGCGCGCGACCCAGCCGTACAGCTTCGGCGGCGCGTTGAGCTTCTTGATCGCGGCGACGAGCTGGTCGAGCGTCTTCGGCACCGGGATGTGCGCGGCGTCGAGCAGGTCGCGGCGGTAGAACAGGAAGTCGCCGCCGCCGATCAGCGGCGCGAAGTACGCGACGCCGTTGTAGCTCGCGACCGCGCGGCGGCCGGGCAGGAAATCGTCGTAGTCGTATTCCTTCGGGTAGTACTTGAGGAGCGGCACGATCCAGTTGGCCGACGCGAATTCGGCGACGTTTGCCTCGTCGACGTAGTAGATCTGGTAGGAACCCGCGCCGGTCGACGCGTCGAGCCGCGATTTCGCGCGACGGTCGTTCTCGCCGAAATAGCTGATCTCGACCCTGGTGCCGCTCTTCTTCTCGTAGTCGGCCAGCGACTTCTCCATCACCGACAGGCCGAGGCTCTTCTGCGCGAGCACCCGAAGGGTCGGCACCTTGCAGGCTTGCGCGGCCGCGACGCCCGGCAGACAGGCGCCGAGCAGCAGGCCGGCTGCGACGATTCGCATCTTGTTCACCCGTGTCTCCTTGATTCTGCTTGTTCGAATGCCGTCGATGACGGCAGGAACAATGGTGTGACGCGGGCGATGCGATCACCACATCAAAAGAGTTTGGAAACCGATACTTTTTGCTCAGGGTCGGTCGTGCGATGCACAAAATGTGGTGGTCGGGCGAGGCGCATGCCGGAGTCGGGCCGGAGCCGGGCGGCAGGCGGTGGTTCCTTTCTCGCCGTGCCGCGCATCTGGGAGAATGCGGTTGCGGCCGTGCCGGTCCACGGCCCGCGCCGACACGGCGCAGCATCCGACAGGGGGGAACTTGACCGACAACGAAGCACTCTCGCTCCGCCCGGAAAGCCGCTTCTGGCAGCTTGCGCCGGTGAGGTGGTGGATTCGCGGGCACGGCCGCGACGGTTATTCGTTCCGTCTGCTGCTGGTCCCGCTCGTCATCGTGTTCGCGCTCGAATTCGTCTGCATGATGGTCGACGCGCTGTACACGAGCATCGCCGTCAGCGCGGCCGCGACGCTGTTCCTCGGCTTCGCCGGTTACCACGGCGCGCAGCGCGAATGGCTCGTGACGTCCGCGACCGCGCGTGCGCTCGTGAAGGCACGCATGAAGAAGGCGGCCGAGCGGCTCGCGTCGCTCGGCGTCGGTGCGACCGTGCTGGCGATCTGCGTCGCCGCGACGTCGCTGTCGCTCTTGATGTCGGGCCGGCCGGTGCTGGACAGCGTGTCGAAGGAAGCCGTGTCGATCTTCATCGCGCTGGTGTTCCTGCCGGTGTACGTGTCCGGCGCGGTGCGCAAGCTCGCGATCGCCCGGATCGAGGAACTGGAGGCGCTGCGTTACGCCACGGTCGGCACGCAGCTGAAATTCGATCGCGCCGGCGCCGTGCGCGCGGTGGTCGTGCAGGGCGCCGGCGGGAGAGGAACGGTGTCCGTGACGGAGTACACGGTGCTCGGCTTCGGCCCGCCGCTCGAACAGGTTGGACGCGAGCGGTGCGCATGAGCGCGTAACGGCGCCGCGTTACGCCGGGAAGCGCTCGCGGTCGGATGCCGGCACGAGGTTGTCGGGCCACTGCAGCTCGAAGCGCGTGCCGCCCGCGCCGGTCGGCACGCAGATGGCCTCGCCGCGGTGCGCATGCGCGATCGCCGCGACGACGGCGAGCCCGAGGCCGGTGCCGCCGGGTTGCGTATCGTCGATCCGGCGGAATGCCTGGAACACATGGGGCGCGAAATCGGCCGGGATGCCGGGGCCGTCGTCCTCGACGCTCAGCCGGCACATGCCGTGCTCGACGCGCGTCCGGATCCGGATCGCGCCGGGCACCGCATGGCGGCGCGCGTTCTCCAGCAGCGCCAGCAACGCCTGGCGGATGCGGACCGGGTCGCAGCACATGCGCCGCGTATCGAGATCGAGCTCCGGATGCTGGCCGGCGGCCTGCAGCGTGGGCGCGAACACGTCGACCACGGCGCGCACGTCGGCGGCGAGGTCGGTGTCGCGGATCTCGATGCTCAGGTGGCCGCTGTCGGCGAGGCTGACCACGCGCAGATCCTCGATCAGCCGCGTCAACCCCTCGACCTGCGCGAGCAGGCTGCGGTACAGCGCTTCGTTCGGCGTGAACACGCCTTCGGCGAGCCCCTGCAGCCGGCCGCGCAGCACGGTTACGGGCGTGCGCAGCTCGTGCGCGATCGCCGCATTCCAGAAGGTCTGCTCCTCGGTCACGCGCTGCAGCTCGCTCGCGAGCGCGTTGAAGTTGTCGGCGAGCAGCGCGGCTTCGCGCAGCGAACGGTCGCCGGCGACGGCGCGCGCGCGGAGGTCGCCGCGCGCGACGCGGCGGATGCCGTCCGTCACCGAGTTCAGCGGCACGAGGATGCGGCGCGACAGGTTGATCGCGACGACGACCGAGATCAGCAGGCCGACCAGCGTGGTCGAGACGATCCACACCCACTCCGGTCCGCTCGGGAGCCAGCTCTGCGGCTTGAAGTACTCGGGCGAGTACTGGTACAGCAGGTAGTAGAACGCGTAGGCCGTCACGACGATCAGCACCGTGATGCCGAACGCGATCGCGCCCATCGTCAGCGCGATCTGGCGGCTCAGGCCATCGAGTTTCACTCGCCGCTCCACAGTTTGTAGCCGACGCCGCGCACGCTGGCGGGCACGCCTTGTACGCCGAGGTCGTCCAGTTTCTTGCGCAGTTTGCTGACGTGGCTGTCGACCGTACGTTCCAGCGCATCGCCTTCCGGCAGGCAGGTGGCCATCAGCTCGGCGCGGCTGAACACGCGGCGCGGCGCGCGCGCGAGTTGCGCGAGCAGCTTGAATTCGGTGAGCGTCAGCACGAGCGTGTGGCGTGTGCCGCCGACCTCGACCGTCGCTTCGTGATGTTCGAGATCGATCTCGAACGGCGCGGCGCGCAGCACGCGCTGTTCTTCCTGGCGCGAGCCGGCCATCGACCGGCGCAGCACGGCCTGCGCGCGCGCGACGACTTCGGCCGGGTTGAACGGCTTGACCACGTAGTCGTCGGCGCCGATGCGCAGCCCGGTCAGCTTGTCGATGTCCTGGTCGAGCGCGGTCAGCATGATGACCGGCGTGTCGCCGCGATGGCGGATCTCGGCGAGCACCTTCCAGCCGTCGACGTGCGGCATCTGCACGTCGAGCAGCACGAGGTCCGGCTTCAGCGACAGGTGGAGTTCGAGCGCGCGGCGGCCGTCGGCGGCGTGCACGGTGCGCAGACCGTTGCGCGCGAAGTAGGCGGTCAGGATCTCGGCGATCTCGGGCTCGTCCTCGGCGATGAGGACGAGCGCTTGCGCGCCCTGGCCGGCGCCGGGAGACGAGGAAAATTCGGGCATGGCCACTCGTTCAGATCCATCGGGGTTCCATCGAGTCGCCATACTACCGCACGGTCCGGTCGATCGAACGAAGGCGGGCAACGCGCCCGGAACAGGTGGGCGAGCGTGCAAGCGTGACGGACGGCACCGCGTGTGCTGCTACGGTTTGCTCGCGTGTGTAAAGAAGTCACGACGGAAGTCCTGGCGCCGGGACTGGAACGCGCGTGCTCATGCAACGGGCACGCGCGTTCGGGCGTCAAATCCGACCCAGCAGCACCAGCACGACGACGATGACGACGATGAGCCCGACCGAGCCCGATGGCCAGTAACCCCAGCTTCGGCTGTGCGGCCATGCAGGAAATGCGCCGATGAGCAGCAGAATCAGAACGATGATGAGGATCGTACCGAGCATCGCATCTCTCCAGAATTTATTCGACACGGTGCTGTCGCAATTTGCGTACCGCGCCGCCGGGGCCGATGCGTCCGTGGGGCGCCGCTGCCGCATCGGACGATGCGCGGCGGGCGGCCGGGATTACGCGCCGGCGTCCGTGTCGGTGGCGTCCGGCCAGAGCAGCGCCTGGGCGACGACGACGTGATCGCCGTTGAAGGTGGCGGCGGGCGATCCGTACAGGCGATAGCCGAGCGCCAGTGCATCCGATACACGGTGGCAAAACGTGGCGTCGTCCTTGCCCGTCAGCAAGCGATAGCGAGGCAGGTCGTTGGGCGGGGAATGCGACATGGTCTGGACTCCTGTGAAGGGGGCGGACCGGGCAGTATAAGTCGGACAAACCCGGGCCACCCGCGAGGGCAGGTGTATTTCCGTCATGAATGTCGGTTCATTCAACAAATAAATTTCAAAAATGCTGCCCCGCTGGCTATGCTGAATCCTTCACTCAGGCGGGCATGCGATGGCTGAACTCTTTCTGGTACGGCACGGGCAGGCATCATTCGGCACCGACGACTACGACCGGCTTTCCGCTGCAGGCGAGCAGCAGGGCGCGTGGCTCGGCGAATACTTCGCGCGGCAGGGCCTGACGTTCGATCGCGTGATCCGCGGCACGATGACCCGCCACGCGCAGACGGTCGACGCGATCCTGCGCGGGATGGGCCGCGAGGGCGTACCGGTCGACCGCCATCCCGGCCTGAACGAATACGACTTCCACGGGCTGTTCGCGGCGGCCGCGAGCGACTATCCGGACGTCGCGCGGCTGGCCGCCGGCTCGATGAAGGAGCACTTCCGCGCGCTCCGGCAGGTGCTGCAGCTGTGGACCGAGGACAAGCTCGGCGACGCGGCCCCCGAAACCTGGTCGCATTTCCAGCAGCGCGTCGCCGACGCACGCGCCGCGATCCGCGAGGGCGGCGGTCAGCGCGTGCTCGCGGTGAGTTCCGGCGGCCCGATCGCGGTGACCGTCCAGCAGGTGCTCGCGGCACCGCCGTCGAGCGCGATCGCGCTGAACCTGCAGATCCGCAACAGCAGTCTTTCGCAGTTTTTCTTCAATGCCGATGCGTTCCACCTCGCGTCGTTCAACGGCATCCCGCATCTGGAGGATCCCGAACGGCACGCGTGGCGAACCTACGGCTGACCCACGAACGATCGCGACGATGACGAACCCTTCCCAGCAACTCGACGTAGCCCGCCTGACGCGCTATCTGGAAACGCACGTGCCGGGCTTCGAAGGCCCGGTCGACACGGAGAAGTTTGCCGGCGGCCAGTCGAATCCGACTTTCCTGCTGAACGCGAAGAGCGGCCGCTATGTATTGCGCCGCCAGCCGCCGGGCGAACTGCTGAAGTCCGCGCACGCGGTCGACCGCGAATTCCGCGTGCTGACCGCGCTGTCGGGCACCGCGGTGCCGGTCGCGCGCCCGTATCACCTCTGCGAGGACCGCGACGTGATCGGCAGCCTGTTCTACGTGATGAGTTTCGAGGACGGCCGGATCTTCTGGGATCCCGCGCTGCCGGAACTGCCGCGGGCCGATCGCGCGACGTGCTACGACGCACTGCTGCGGACGATGGCCGCACTGCACGACGTCGATGTCGACGCGGTGGGGCTGGCCGACTACGGCCGCCCCGGCAACTACTTCGAGCGCCAGATCGGCGTGTGGACGAAGCAGTATCGCGCGGCCGAAACGGGGCGCCTCGACGCGATGGAGACGCTGATCGACTGGCTGCCGAACGCGTGCCCCGAGGATACGGGCCGGCCGGCGCTGGTGCACGGCGATTTCCGGATCGACAACCTGATGTTCGCGCATGACGGTTATCGCGTGCAGGCCGTGCTCGACTGGGAACTGTCGACGCTCGGCAACCCGCTCGCCGATCTCGCATATTTCTGCATGTGCCTGCGGCTGCCGTCCGGCGGGCAGGTGCGCGGGCTCGCGGGCCAGGATCGCGCGGCGCTCGGGATTCCCGACGAAGCGGCGATCGTCGCGCGCTATTGCGAGCTGCGCGGCATCGCGCCGATTCGCGACTGGCACTTCTACCTCGCGTTCAGTTTCTTCCGGCTCGCGGCGATCGCGCAGGGTGTGAAGGCGCGCGCGCTGCAGGGCAACGCATCGAGCGAGCAGGCGCTGCGTGTCGGCGAAATGGCCGGCCGGCTCGCCGAACTGGCGGTCGGCGTGATCGACGCGCATCGCTGAGCGCGCCAGGGTCGCCGGGCGGCGACACGACAATCCAATCAATGGAGGAGCACAGCAACATGGCAACGAACCTGTTCGACCTGACGGGCAAGATCGCACTGGTGACGGGCGCAAGCCGCGGCATCGGCGAGGAAATCGCGAAGCTGCTCGCGGAGCAGGGCGCGCACGTGATCGTGTCGAGCCGCAAGCTCGACGACTGCCAGGCCGTGGCCGACGCGATCGTCGCGGCGGGCGGCCGCGCGGAGGCGCTGGCGTGTCACGTCGGGCGTCTGGAGGATATCGCCGCGACGTTCGAGACCATTCGCGGCAAGCACGGGCGGCTCGACATCCTCGTGAACAACGCGGCCGCGAACCCGTATTTCGGGCATATCCTCGATACCGATCTCGCCGCGTACGAGAAGACCGTCGACGTGAACATCCGCGGCTACTTCTTCATGTCGGTCGAGGCCGGCAAGCTGATGAAGGAACACGGCGGCGGCGCGATCGTCAACACGGCGTCGGTCAACGCACTGCAGCCGGGCGACCGGCAGGGCATCTACTCGATCACGAAGGCGGCCGTCGTCAACATGACGAAGGCGTTCGCGAAGGAATGCGGGCCGCTCGGCATCCGCGTGAACGCGCTGCTGCCGGGGCTCACGAAGACGAAGTTCGCGGGCGCGCTGTTCGCCGACAAGGACATCTACGAGACGTGGAAGGCGAAGATCCCGCTGAAGCGCCACGCGGAGCCGCGCGAGATGGCCGGCACCGTGCTGTACCTCGTGTCGGATGCGGCAAGCTACACGAACGGCGAATGCATCGTCGTCGACGGCGGCCTGACGATCTGAGCGCGCGATGAAAATCGACAGCTACGCCGGGCAGGCCGTGATGATCACCGGCGCCGCGAGCGGCTTCGGCGCATTGCTCGCGAGCGAACTCGCAGCGATGGGCGCGCGGCTCGCGCTCGGCGACCTGAACGGCGACGCGCTCGAACGCGTGGCCGCGCCGCTGCGCGCGGCCGGTGCCGACGTGATCGCGCAGCGTTGCGACGTGCGCGTCGAAGCGGAGGTGGCTTCGCTGGTGCATGAGGCCGCCGCGCGCTTCGGGCGGCTCGACGTCGGCATCAACAACGCGGGCATCGCGCCGCCGCTGAAGGCGCTGATCGATACCGACGAAGCCGATCTCGACCTGAGCTTCGCGGTGAACGCGAAGGGCGTGTTCTTCGGGATGAAGCATCAGATCCGCCAGATGCTCGCGCAGCGCGAAGGCGTGATCCTGAACGTCGCGTCGATGGCCGGGCTCGGCGGCGCGCCGAAGCTCGCCGCGTACGCGGCGTCGAAGCATGCGGTGGTCGGGCTGACGAAAACGGCCGCGCTCGAATACGCGCGCCACGGCATCCGCGTGAACGCGGTGTGCCCGTTCTACAGCACGACGCCGATGGTCACCGACAGCGATATCGGCGAGCGCCAGGACTTCCTCGCGCAGGGCTCGCCGATGAAGCGGCTCGGCCGGCCCGACGAAATCGTCGCGACGATGCTGACGCTGTGCGCAAAGGAAAACACTTATCTGACCGGGCAGGCCGTCGCCGTCGACGGCGGTGTCTCGGCCTTCTGACCGAACGGAACACGACAATCTCGAGGAGTCGATCATGGACTTTGGCTATACCCCGAAAGTGGAGGCGCTGCGCGAACGTGTGAGCGCGTTCCTGGACGCGCACATCGTGCCGCGCATCCGCCAGTGGAACGAGGAAGTGCACGCGGGCCGGTATCCGGTATCGTTCATGGAGGAACTGAAGGAGCGTGCGAAGGCGGAAGGGCTGTGGAACCTGTTCCTGCCGCACCTGAAGGACGACGAGCCCGGCACGGGCCTGACGAACCTCGAATACGCGCCGCTCGCCGAGATCATGGGGCGCGTGGGCTGGGCGTCGGAAGTGTTCAACTGCAACGCGCCGGACACCGGCAACATGGAGCTGCTGCACATGTTCGCGACGCCCGAGCAGCGCGAACAGTGGCTGCTGCCGCTGCTGCGCGGCGAGATCCGCTCGGCGTTCGCGATGACGGAGCCGGACGTGGCGTCGTCGGATGCGACCAACATCACGACGCGCATCGAGCGCGTGGGCGACGAATACGTGATCAACGGCCGCAAGTGGTTCATCACGAACGCCGCGCATCCGAACTGCAAGATCTTCATCGTGATGGGCAAGACCGATCCCGACGCCGAGTCGCACCGGCAGCAGAGCATGATTCTCGTGCCGCGCGACACGCCGGGCGTGACGGTCGTGCGCAACATCACGGTGGTCAACCACTACGCGCCGGAAGGGCACTGCGAGATCACGTTCGACAACGTGCGCGTGCCGGCGCGCAACCTGCTCGGCGAGGAAGGCAGCGGCTTCGCGCTCGCGCAGGCGCGCCTCGGGCCGGGGCGCATCCACCACTGCATGCGCTCGATCGGCGCGGCCGAACTGGCGCTGGAGCTGATGGTCGACCGCGCGCAGTCGCGTGTCGCGTTCGGCAAGCCGTTGAACCGGCATGGCACGGTTGGCGAATGGATCGCACGCTCGCGCATCGAGATCGATCAGGCGCGCCTGCTGGTACTGAAGGCCGCATGGATGATCGACAAGGTCGGCGCGAAGGCCGCGCGCAAGGAAATCTCGATGATCAAGGCGCTCGTGCCGACGGTTTATACGGACGTATGCGACCGCGCGATGCAGGTGTTCGGCGCGGCGGGGTTGAGCCCCGATACGCCGCTCGCCGACCTGTGGACGTGGGGCCGCGCGCTGCGCTTCGCCGACGGCCCGGACGAGGTGCACCTGCAGGCGATCGCGCGGATGGAGATCAAGGACGGCGAGCCCGGTTCGACGGCGCCTTACCTGACGCCGCCGCCGCGCGGCTGAGCGGCGGCACGATCGGCCGGGCGACATGGACGAACGAGCGGCGCGCGCCGTAAGATGCCGGCAAGGAGATCCGGCGATGCGCTTGACGAAGATTGATCTGAACCTGTTCGTCGTATTCGAGGCGATCTACAACAAGCGCAACCTGACGCGCGCGGCCGAGGTGCTGAACCTCACGCAGCCGGCCGTCAGCAATGCGCTGGCGCGGCTGCGCAAGACGCTGAACGATCCGCTGTTCGTCAGCACGCCGGCCGGGATGATGCCGACGCCGATGGCCGAGAACATCGTCGGCCGCGTGCGCGAGGCGCTGCAACTGCTCGATTCGAGCGCGCACGAAGGCGACGTGTTCGATCCGGCGTCTTCGGAGCGCGTGTTCCGGCTCAGCATGAGCGACCTGACCGAAGCGCTGCTGCTGCCCGCGCTCGGCGAGCTGCTGCAGACGCATGCGCCCGGCATGCACGTGCGCAGCTACACGATGGATCGCCGCGAAGTCGCGACCGCGCTCGCGAACGGCTCGGTCGACATCGCGATCGACGCGCCGCTGATCGGCGATCCGCATCTGCACCAGGCGTTGCTCGTGCGTGACCGCTACGCGTGCATGATCCGCGACGATCATCCGTTCAGGGGCGACACGCTCACCATGGACGACTACCTGTCGATGGGGCACATCCACGTGTCGAGCCGCCGCAAGGGCAGCGGGCACGTCGATGCGGAACTGACGCGCCTCGGGCTGCGCCGCAACATCCAGATGCGCGTGCAGCACTACATGGTCGCGCCGCTGATCGCGATGCGCGGCGACCTCGCGCTCACCGCGCCGCTGCGGCTGCTGCAGCGCTATCCGGCGCGCATCCTCGAACTGCCGTTCGAGATGCCGGGGCTCGACTACTTCTGCTACTGGCACCGCAGCGCGGATCAGGACCAGGGCAGCCAGTGGCTGCGCGAGCAACTGATGACGCTGATGGGCGGAATCGGCGACGTGCGGTGACGCAGCCGGGCAGCAACGGCCACTCGGCATCGCCCTCGACGTGTCGTCATGCTCGGCTTCGTGGCCGAAGCTGCGGCTCATCCCGTAGCACGACGATTCGACCGGCGGCACCTCTCCGATGCGTCGCGGCGCCTACGCCGAACCGCTTACCCGCGTGTGCCGTCGCCACCGGTTTCCTCCGTGAACAACGCGAGGCCGGCAAGACTGGCTGCGCAGCAGGCCATCACATACCAGGCAGGCGCATAGAAGCTGCCGGTCGCACGCCACATCATGCCGACGATCAGTTGCGCAAAGCCGCCGAAGATCGTGACGCCGAGCGCATAGATCATCCCGAGCGACGTCGCGCGCACTTCGGGGCGCAGTGCCTCGAGGATCATCACGAAACAGGCCGGACTCGACAGCGTCATCAGGCCGATCAGAAGGGCGACGACGACGATGGCGGTCGTCACCGACGGCCACGCGTGCATCGCGTAAAAGGCCGGTAGGACGAGCAGGGCCGACACGACGCAGACGCTGCGCACCAGCGGCTTGCGGCGGCGGAGCCGGTCCGCGAGCCGTCCCGCGAACGGCGAGCCGGCCAGCAGCACGACGCCGGCCGTGCAGCCCGACAGCAGCGATACCGATGCCGGCATACCCGTCGTCAACGTCAGGAACGACGGCAGGAAGAACACGATCGTGTACATCGTCGACGTGCCGCCGATCACGAGCAACGTGCCAGCCGCGATCAACCGCCATGGAATGCGCACGCGCTCGCGCATGACACCGGATGTCGCGTGCGGCAGCGTGTCGTCGAGATGACGCCGCAGGTAGAATCCAACCGGCCCGATCAGCAGGCCGAGCATGAACGGCACACGCCAGCCCCACGCATGCAGCGCGTCGGGCGACAGCGTGCGTGACAGCGTCAGCGCGACGAGTGCGCCGACGAGTGCCGCTCCGCCCTGGCTCGCCATCTGCCAGCTCACGAGTTCGCCGCGCCGGCGGGTGCCGCCCGATTCCATCAGCAACGTCGTCGCCGCGCCCACTTCGCCGCCGGCCGAGAAACCCTGCAGCAGACGCCCGACGACGATCAGCAACGGCGCCGCGATGCCGATCTGCGCGTAGGTCGGCGCGAAACCGATCAGCCCGGTGCCGAGCGCCATCAACGCGACGGTCAGCACGAGCGCCGGCTTGCGCCCGACGCGATCCGCATACGCGCCGATCGCGACACTGCCGAGCGGCCGCGCGACGAAGCCGACGCCGAACGTCGCGAGCGACAGCATCAACGCGCCCGTGTCGCTCGAGGCGGGGAAGAACAGCTTGCCGATCAGCGCCGCGAAAAAACTGTAGACGGTGAAATCGAAAAATTCGAGCCCGTTGCCGAGTGCGGCCGCGACGATCGTGCGGCGCATCGGGCGCTGTCCGGCATCCGCCGGGAGGGCGGCCGTGCGATTCAGTGTGTTCATCGAAGAGCGGCCCTGGTCAGAAGTTGTGATACATGCCGAGCGACATCGTGACCGGCGTCGTCCCGGTGCGCGGCGCGGTGCTGCCGGGCTCGGTCGGCAACGGATTGCCGTTCAGCAGGACGGTCGAGATCCCGTAGTTGCGGATGAAACCGGCGCGGGCATAGAGGCCGGTGCGCTTCGACAGCAGGTAGTCGTAGCCGAGCATCACGCCGAGCGCCGAGTCCTTCGCCGGCCGGCCGGTTGCGTCGCGCACGCCCGACGTGTCGCGGTAGACGACCGACGCGCGGATCGCATTGACCCCGAACGGCACGATCGTGCCGACCGTGTAGACGCGCGCGATACCGTCGCCGGCCAGCTTCGGCGCGTACTGGTTGAAGGACGCGGACAGCACGAGCCGCCCGGTGTCGTGGACGACGCCGAATCCGTACAGGTCGTTGCGCACGGTGCTCGCGCCATTGACGCCCCAGGCCTGGTTGTAGCTCGCCGCCAGATAGGTGGTGCCGTTGTACCACTGCAGCAGCACCCCTTGTGCGGAGGCGGCCGGTGCGCGTCCGGCCACGTTGCTCGGGGCGAGCATCAGCATCAGCGACGTGGTGCCGGCGACGATCGGCGTGCGGTATGTGATCGCGTTGTCGATGCGCGCCGGCAACTGTGTCGCGCCCGGGCCGAGGTCCGAGTTGTAGCCGACGCCACGGCTCGTTTGCACCGCCGCCGCACCGAGCCACGTATAGACCGAGTTCGTGCCCACCGTGCCGAACACGTCGATGAACAGCGGCAGTGCCGTTCCGATCTGCTTGCCGAAACGCAGCCGCCCGTAGCTGTCCGACGACAGGCCGACCCAGGATTGCCGGTTGTAGGTCGATTGCGGGTCCTGCTGCGCACCGCTGTTGGCGAGAAATCCGCTCTCGAGATTGAACTCGGCGCGCCAGCCGCCGCCGAGGTTCTCGCGGCCGAACAGGCCGAACTTCGACGTCCACTCACCGCCGCTCTGCGTCTGCCACAACGAGCGGCCGCCGACCGTCTGGTAATTGATCCCCATGTCCACCGAGCCGTACAGTGCGACGCCTTCCGCCATGCGGCCGTTGTACTCGGGGACGGCGGCGAGCAGCGTGTCCTGGTACGGCACGGCACGCGCGTGGCCTGCGCCGAGTGCAAGGCAGGCGGCGCTCAGTGCAATTCGTTTTTTCATTTGGATTCCTTATCGTGATGGCAGCGGATACGTCGCCTTTCCCCGCACGCGCTCGTCAGATGACCTTCAGGTAGCGCTCGGCGACCCCGGCGAGATAGGCCGCGCCCCAACTCAGCGCGGTGTCGTTGAAGTCGTAACCGGGGTTGTGCACCGAACAGCCGCCTTGCGAATCGACGCCGTTGCCGAGCAGCACGTAGCAACCCGGCACGCATTCGGTCATCCACGAGAAGTCCTCGCTGCCCATCACGCCGTCGGGCAGGAGCGTGAGCGCGCCGTCGCCGGCCAGCGCCGCGATGGTCTCCACCGCGAGATCCGACGCGGCGGGGTTGTTGTCGACGACGCGCGAGATCGATTGGTAGTCGACCTGCGCGGTCATGCCGTACGCTTGCGCATGCGTGTCGACGATCCGGTGGATTCGCGCCTCGATTTCATTGCGCGTGGCCGCGTCGAGTGCGCGCACCGACAACTGCAGCGTTGCGCTGTGCGGAATCACGTTCGGCGCGGTGCCTGCGTGAAACGTGCCGACGGTCACGACCGCCGGCTTCGCCGGGTCGATGTTGCGGGAGACGATCGACTGCAGCGCGGTGACGATGTATGCGCCCGCGACGATCGGATCGCTCGCGAGCTGCGGCATCGCCCCGTGGCCGCCATTGCCGGTCAGCGTGATCGTCACCGAATCGGACGACGCCATCATCGGGCCGTAGCGCAGCGCGAAATGACCGACCGGCACGCCCGGCGCGTTGTGCAGCGCATACACCCGCTCGCACGGGAATCGCTCGAACAGTCCGTCGTCGATCATCCGCTTCGCGCCGCCGAGCCCTTCCTCGGCCGGCTGGAAGATCAGGTTCAGCGTGCCGTCGAAACGCCCCTGGCGGGCGAGATAGTGCGCCGCGGCGAGCAGGATCGCCGTATGGCCGTCGTGCCCGCACGCGTGCATCGTGCGCTCGACGGTGCTCGCATACGGCAGCCCGGTCGCCTCCTGGATCGGCAGCGCGTCCATGTCGGCGCGCAGGCCGAGCGTGCGCGCCGATGCGCCGCGCCGCAACCGGCCGACGACGCCGGTCCCGCCGACACCGGTCGTCACGTCATAGCCCCATTCGGCCAGCCGTTCGGCGACGAGCCGCGCGGTGCGGGTTTCGGCGAAGCCGAGTTCGGGATGGGCGTGGATGTCGCGCCGGATCGCGATGAATCGGGACTCGGACTCGCGGATGGCCGCGAGCACGTGAGCAAGGTCCTGCGTCATTGATGAGCTCCATGAGATCGGCCGCCTCGCGACCGTCACGGCCAAGCATAGGGAGACCCACCCGCTCAAAAAACTCACCAATTTTGATATAAATAACTTCCGGTGATACATTCCACATCATGAAAACCCATCAATTGCGCGCACTCGTCGCCGTGGCGACGGCCGGCAGCATCAAGGGCGCCGCAGCCGCGCTGCACGTGACCCAGCCGGCGGTCAGCAAGGCGATCCAGGAGATGGAGAACGAGTTCGGCGTGCCGCTGCTCGAGCGCATGCCGTGGGGCGTCGTGCCGACGCCGGAAGGCGACGCGCTGCTCGGGCGTGCGCAGGCGGTGGTCCGCGAGCTCGAACGGGCGCGCGAGGACATGGCGCACATGAAGGGCTTGCGCGACGGCCGGCTCGTGATCGGTTTCACGCCAATCGTCGCGGTGACGGGCTTCGCGGATGCGTATGCGACGTTTCGCCGTCACTGGCCGCACGTCGAGTGCGAACTGCGCGAGCTGACGTTTACCCAGCTCGCCGAGCAGTTGCGCAACCGGACACTCGACCTCGCGTTTGCGGCCGTCACGGGCCCGCTCGCAGAATCGGCCGACGTGAAGGCGATTCGCGCCTTCGACACCGTGTTCGTCACGCGCGAGAACGGACGTTTTGCCGGCGCGACGTCGCTCGATGCGCTGCGCGAAGCGGAGTGGATCCACGCCGACGCGAGCGAGAGCTTTCCCGCGTACATCCGCGATCTGCACGAGCGGGCGGGGCTGCCGCCGCCGCACTGCGTCACCCGCTGTACGTCGTATGCGCTGTTCTACAGCCTGCTCTTGACCACCGACGCCGTCTTTTCGTGGACCCGGCACTCGCTCGCCGAGACCGTTTTCGGCCAGAAGCTGACGCCGTTGCCGCTGCCGATGTCACCGCCGCCGCTTCAACTGTACCGGCTCACGCCACCGGGGCTGCAACTGACGCGGCCCGCCTCCGACTTCCTCGCGTATGTCGAAACCGCATTCGCATCGCAGCCGGTCGTCGGGAAGGTTCCGTCGCGTTGATGCTCGGCAACTGCGGGTTGCTCGGCGACGCGCCTAGAAAGAATCGTCGTCGAAGCGCGACGAAGCCGGCCGGCGCTTCATGTCCTTCAGCCAGTCGCGGACGTTTTCGGGATCGTCGAACTCGCGCAGCGTCACGGTCAGGTCGTGGTTGCTGCGCTGCATCGCGGCGATGTCGCGCGTGAGCGTGCGCATCACGGTATCGGGCGCCAGCTTGACCGATGGCGCGATCCCGTAAGTTCGCCGGAAGTCGTTCTCGACGTGCCGGATCTCCTGATCGAGCTCGCGAATCTGCTCCTCCAGGATGCCGCTGTAGCGGGTCAGCCGGTCTTCGCTCAGGCCGTCGATCGCGCGCCGGTCGATCTGTTCGATCTCCAGCTGCAGTTCCAGCAATTGCAGCAGGTTGCCTTTTGCATACGCGTGGTTGACCCGCTGCATCAGCACGGTCTTGCGTGCCTGCTCCTGCGGATCGGTTTCGCGATCGGGGTGCAGCGCGCTCGCGAGCTTGCGATAGACCTCGCGGATCGACTTGCTCGATTCGGCCTGCTCGGCTTCGCGCCTCGCCGCCGCGGCCGATTGCCGGGGTGCTTTCCTGCGTTTGGCGCGCTGTGCCTCGCGGGCCTCGTGGGCGGCCATGTCGCGCTCGAACTGTTCGTCCAGCTCGGCTTGCATGCGCTCGGCGAGTTTGTCGGGCGACAGCATGTCGAGATCGTCCGCCGGCGCCACGTCGGGAGTCGGCTCCGCATGCTGCTTCGCGGGTGCGTGATCGGCCGCCGGGCGGTCGTCGTCCGATTTGGCGTGCCGGTTGTAGATGATTTTCAACTGCGCGTCGTCGCTGAAGTCGAGCAGGTTGCGCGCCATGTCGGCGATCAGCGCGGACAGCGTGCGCTGCTCGGCCTTGCTCAAGCCCTTCTGCAGGAACGCGTCGTCGAGCAGATTGAGCAAGCGGATCCGCAACGCGGTCGACGCCTGTTCGAGCGGCAGCAGCCCGTCGACGAATTTCTTCTGGAACGCGGGCATCACGGCGTCCCACGCGCCGAGCCGCTCGCGCCGCTGCTCGATCTGCTTGACGAGCGTATTGAACGTTTTCTGGGCTTTCGACAGGCTGGCTGCTTCGTGGCCGGGTGTGATGACGACCGCGGCACCGCGACGTGCGGTCATGATGAAGGTTCTCCGGCCGCGGCGGGAGGCGCGGCAGGCCGGTATTTTAGCCGGACGCGCGGCAAGCGGCCCGGCGGCGTTCTGTCCCGACGCAACCGGCCGCGCGCGTTACGGCTTCACGGTCGCCACCGCCGGCGTGCCCGCTTCCGTAGCCGGTGCGCCGTTCGATCCGTAGGCCGCCTCGGCGTGCTCGCGTTCGGCGAGGCGCTTGGCGGCCAGGCGTTCCTGCGCGGCGACGATGTCGCCCGGATAGTTGTCACCGTCGGCGGCAATCGGCACGTAGCCGACCGATTCGAGGTCGAACAGCTCTTGGCGGACCTGGGCGCGCGTGAGCGTCGAGTGAGACGACTGCGCGTACGACACGGCCGGCGCGGCGAGCAGAGCGGTGGCGGTAGCGGCGACGGCGGCGATGGTGACGATGACGGATTTCACGGTTTCCTCAGACGGTTTCGTTACGGTCCTGCACGCATTCGCTTGGCTGAACCGACGATGCAAGTTTAGGAACCCGCACCGCCCGGATAAATGGAGAATCCGTTCCAGCAGTGTTTCAGAACGAGTAAGAATGAGCCGCGCGGCGCCGGCGCGTCAGTCGCCGAACAATTGCCCCTGCCCCGAGATCACGCGCTCGAAATCGTCCCGCAGGAACGGCAGGATCGCGTCGGCGACGGGCTGGAGCTGGCGGCTCAGGTAGAACGCATAGTCGATCGGCGAGCGCATCGTTTCGAGCGGCTCGGGGCCGGCCGTCGTCATCACGTAGCTGATCCAGCCGCCGCGCTGATACTGCAGCGGCCGGCCCTGCGCGTGGTTGAACTCGTCGGCGATCCGCGCGGCGCGCACGTGCGGCGGCACGTTGCGTTCGTATTCGCGCAGCGGCCGGCGCACGCGCTTGCGGTAGACGAGCTGGTCGTCGAATTCGCCGGCCAGCGTGCGCCGCACGTAGTCGCGGATGAAATCCTGGTACGGCTCGCGCCGGAACACGCGCCGGTACAGCTCGCGCTGGAACTGCTGCGCGAGCGGCGTCCAGTCGGTGCGTACCGTCTCGAGCCCTTTGAAGACGAGGTCCTCGCCGCCGCCGGCCGCGGCCGCGAGGCCCGCGTAGCGCTTCTTGCTGCCTTCTTCCGCGCCGCGCACGGTCGGCATCAGGAAGCGGCGGTAGTGCCGCTCGTACTGCAGTTCCAGCGCGCTCTCGAGCCCGAAGCGGTCGCGCAGGTGCGCCTGCCACCAGCGGTTCACGTGCCCGACGAGCGCGCGGCCCTTGGCGCCGGCCTCGTCGTCGTCGTGCGCGCGGCCGAGCCACACGAACGTCGAATCGGTATCGCCGTAGATCACTTCGTAACCCTGCGCCTCGATCAGCTCGCGCGTGCGGTGCATGATCTCGTGGCCGCGCATCGTGATCGACGACGCGAGGCGCGGGTCGAAGAAGCGGCAACCCGTCGAGCCGAGCACGCCGTAGAACGAATTCATGATGATCTTCAGTGCCTGCGACAGCGGCGCGTTGCGCTGCCGCTTCGCATCGTCGCGGCCTTCCCATACGCGGCGCACGACATCGGGCAGGCAATGCGCGGTGCGCGAGAAACGCGCGCCGAGAAAGCCGGGCACCGAGGCGTCGTCGCCGGGGTTCGCGAGTCCTTCGATCAGGCCGACCGGATCGATCAGGAACGTGCGGATGATCGACGGATAAAGGCTCTTGTAATCGAACACGAGCACCGAGTCGTACAGCCCGGGGCGCGAATCCATCACGAAGCCGCCAGGGCTGTTCTGTCCCGTCACGTCGCCGAGGTTCGGCGCGACGTAGCCGAGCCGGTGCATGCGCGGCAGGTACAGGTGCGTGAACGCCGCGACCGAGCCGCCGGTGCGATCGGCCGCGAGGCCCGTGACGCTCGCGCGTTCGAGCGCGAAGGACAGCAGGTCGGCCTTGTCGAAAATACGCGTGACGAGCTCGCAGTCCTTCAGGTTGTAGCGTGCGAGCGCCGGCTTGTCGTGATCGAAGCGGCGCTGGATTTCGTCCATCCGCTGGTACGGGTTGTCGATCGACTTGCCTTCGCCGAGCAGCGCTTGCGACACGTACTCGAGGCTGAACGACGGAAAGGTCCACGTCGCGGATTTCAGCATGTCGATGCCGTCGAGGATCAGCCGGCCGGCCGCGCCCGCGAAGAAGTGGTCGGGCTGCTGGCCGTGCGCCCGCCAGTCGAGCACGCTGCCGCCGCGCCCGAGCTTCAGCGGGATGCCGTATTGCTCCGCATGCGCATGCAGGATGCGCAAGTCGAACTGCACGAGGTTCCAGCCGATCACCGCATCGGGATCGTGCGCGTCGAACCATTCGTTGAGCCGCGCGAGCAGCGCGGGCCGGGTATCGCAGTAGTCGAGGTCGAAATCGAGGGGGCCGGCATCGCCGCTTGCATCGCCGTTGGGCGGGCCGAGCATGTAGACCTGGCGTTGCCCGCAGCCTTCGAGCGCGATCGAATACAGTTCGCCGTGGACGCTGGTTTCGATGTCGAGCGACACGCAGCGCAGCGTCGGGCGGTAGCCGTCGGCGGGCTTCAGCTCGGCGACGGTCAGCGTGCCGTCGCGACCGGGCTGGCCGCGAAACTGCACGGACGCCGTGATGAAGCGCTCCATCGCGTAGCGGTCGGGCGGTTGCACGTCGGCCTCGTAGACGTCGACGCCGGCGGCGGCCAGGCGCTTCTGGAGCGCGGACAGATGACGGTAGCGCTTGCAATAGAGGCCGACGACCGGGCGCTGCCGGAAGTCGCGCAACGCGAGCGGACGCAATTCGGCTTCGCGCTCGCCGGCCAGCGCGCGTTCGGCGAGTGCCTGCTGTTCGGCCGGAATGAACGCGACGGCTTCCTGCGGGCGCAAGCGCACGCGGCGCGGACCGTGTTCGGTTGCCAGCCAGAACTCGATCTCGATGCCGGATGCGGTGTCCCGCCAGTGGCGGGTGAGGATGAAACCCTGCTCGAACGCCGTCAAAACGCTTGCTCGTCGTGAATGCCCAGGCGGCGGATTTTAGCGCCTGGCCCGGGTTCACGCTCGCGCCGGCCGCGCGCGAAGCCGGCAGCGCTCGAACGGTCCGCGTTCCGCGGCGGCGGGTTGCCTGCCCGGTTGCGGATCGTCCGTGCTCAACCGAACTGCGCGCTCAGCCATCCTTTGGCCCATTGGGTCGCGTAGGCGACTGCATCATCGCGCGCATCGAAGCCGGCGAGATCGCCGCTGGCGTGCACTTCCCGTTCATCTCCGTCCAGGAGAATCGTGGTGATCCGCGCATGCGCGATGTATTCGCCGTCCGCCCTGCGCGGTGTCGGGTCGATCCGGAAACGTGTCGTGTCGAAGCGCATGGGCGCCTCCCTGTCGGGTTACCGCGAGTGGGCTGGCGCGGGAGGGGGAAGAATGGACCGGCAAACCGGATGCCGCCCGCAGGGAGAGGAGAAAGCCCGCTGCTCCGGAACTGCTTCGGAGCCACGCTCAAGCGACGGGACAGGAAGGGGGCATCACGGCCGCTCGACGGCGCCGGGGCGATCGGTCGCGGTGAGGGGCCCGATCGAATTCAAGGAGGGACGCGGCGCAACGCGCCGGAATCGGCCGCCGGTCATCCGTCGCCTCGATCGTACGCCGTTCAATCCGTTTGTATAGCGAAATTTCGAGCGGATTTCCGCAGCCGCGACGGGCCTTCGCGCCGCGGCGACGGCATGCACGGCAGCGGTAGCGCGTATAGTGGAGCAAGCGCTGTTCAGTGGTTCGCGTCGACACGAGCGAGATCGGCAACGTACCTCCGGAAGAAACGGCGTGCCCATGAAAATCGATCGCAGTGCCATTCCCTGTTATCTCGTCCTGCGTGCCGGCTGGGCGCCGTACGTATTGAATGAAGATCGCCGGGTGCTTCGCCGCGAGGCGAGCCCGCTGTTGCGGGCGTTTGCACGGTCGCGCGGCCGGTTCGCGCATGTCGACGGCGTCGCATGGAACATCTTCTCCGACACCGAGGGTCTGTCGGCGATCGAGCGTCGCGAGACCGCGTTCTTCGCGTTGATCAACGGCACCGAAACCGAACATCAGTTGCGCTTGCTGGCGTCCCTCTGAGCGTGTCGTCGGGACGGTGCGAACGACGGTCGCGCGTTCTGCCCCTCGACCGAAAGCGCTTGACACACCTGTTGACGAGGCGTACTGTCGGCCGCGTAAGTATTCAAGAAGCGCGATTGCTGCTCATCATCGACCGCAGCCTGCGGTATTCGTTGTCCTCTCCCTCCTTGATTATTTTTTTGTGTCCGCGTCTTTTCGGATGCGTGCGCTCGTCCATACTTTCAGGAGATCTAACATGGATAACGGTACCGTCAAGTGGTTCAACGATAGCAAGGGTTTCGGCTTCATCACGCCCGACAGCGGCGGCGACGATCTGTTCGCCCACTTCTCCGAGATTCGCGGTGAGGGCTTCAAGACGCTCGCCGAGGGCCAGAAGGTCAGCTACGAGACGAAGACGGGCCCCAAGGGCCTGCAGGCAGCGAACATCACCCCGCTGTAATTCATTGCCCGGGTGCGTCAGCATCGTTCATGAGGCGGCGCGTCGTCGCCGCTTCACGGGTGACGCACCGCCGTCGAACTCGCGCGCATGCCGATCCCGGGCATGCATCGCCGTGCGCGTGTTCGGCCGCGCGCGCGATTTGACGCGTCACGCTCATCGGATCGCGCAAGCGGTGCGGCAGGAGAACCCGCATGACCCGAAGTCAGTCCCGCAGCAACAAGCCGCCGCCGCGCGCCAAGCCGGCCATCATGCTGCCCAGGCTCGGCACCGCATTGAACTGGGTGCCGCCCAAACCCGCCGCACTCACGAAATCGCGCCCGAAGAAGCGCTTGCCGGCGCCGTAATCGCGATCCGGATCGGATGGCGCGGCGAGTGTCGGCTTCGTGGCCGGACACCGTGTGCCGTCCGGCTGCACCCGCGCGCCTGGTCGCGCACAACCCGGAATTAGTTGGGCGTCCGACAAACGATGCGCGTATGATGGGTTCATTCGAGCCGGCATCCGCCCACCGGCCGCTCGCCCCTCCTAATACCCGCTTGCTGCATCGCCCCGCCTCCGCGCTGCAACGTTGTCCCATTCACCCTACCTGCCCGCCCCGCAACGGGGATGCAGGCCGGATGTGTTCGCCCATGCGATGCGCCGTGGCCGAACGCCAGGAGTTCGTCATGAGCATGCATATCTACCGTGGATTCGAGATTTATCCACTGATTTACCCTCACGTGCCGGCGCCCAATGGCAGCCCGCACAACTACGATGCCGGTTTCGACGCGGCGGTCAAGATTTGCCTTCGCGGCACCGACGATACGCTGACCCGCAGCCAGACTTTCATGGTGCGTGAGCGTCGCCCGTTCGACAACGCCGGCGACGCGCGTCGCGCTTCGCTGCGCTTCGCCGAGAGCATCATCGACAGCAATCGCGACAAACAGGATTTCTTCGCCGCCTCGCTTTGATGCGACGCGGTCAGGCAATGCAATGCGTGATGAATTCGGAGAGCGAAATGATTGTCGATGAACTGCTTGGATTGATCGGACGACGCGAGGTGACGTGGACGGGCACGGCCGTGCCTGCCGGAGTCGCCGATTCGGCGCTGTGCCATCAGCAGGAACTGCAGATGTTCGCGGCGGTACGCGCACTGTCGATTGGAGCCGGATATTCGGAATTCGAGTCGGACGGGATCGCGAGTGCCGTCATGACACGGCTTGGCTAGTTTTGCGTTCCCCCTTTCCCTTTTCCTTTCCCTGAAACAGGACCCTGATGACAACCATTACGCTGAAGGTCAACGAACCGATCGATGTCGCGCTGCGGCGATTCCGCCGCGGCATCGAGAAAACCGGGCTGATCCGGGAGCTGCGCAGTCGCACCGGCTATGAAAAGCCGACGACCGAACGCAAGCGGAAAAAGGCCAGCGCCGTGGCCAGGCAGCGCCTGCGTGCGAAGCGCATGCTGCCGCCGCGCAAAATGTACTAGGAGAACATCGTGTACAACATGCCGGCCGAGGCACCCCCGTTCTTCCCGTTGACGAAATGTGAAGTCGATCTCGATCGGCAGAAGGACATGGTGACACTGCTGCCGAGCTTCTATGCGTTCGGATGCGAGTACACCAGCCGCGGTTTTCTGATCGGGCGGGACGATGCGTTCAAGCTGATCGCCGCGCTCGAGAAGGCGCTCAGCGTTCAGGGGTGAGGTGGGTTTGATTTGCTGTGGGCACCAGTAACGAATAGATGGACGATGCATATCCCGACCCCGGTACGTCGATCTGCGCCATTAGGGCGTACGGGGCAGGGATCGCCGCTCGGGCGTTATGTGGCCTGATGAGCGACGGCAGGCAGGTGTTGTCGTGCAAGGGCCGGAGCCCTTCGGGCTGGAATATCTGGCGACTTGCAGTTTTTCGGCGACGTGCGATGCAGTACGCGTGGCATCGGCGGGCCGCAACAGTCAGCGACACATGATGACTGTGCGTTGCTTCTGCGTGATGTATTCGTCTGTGGCGAATTCGATCGCGGCGTAATCTGGTCTTGCGGTCAATGCGTTTCGCCGTTGGATTTATATTACCAAATGCATTCACATGCATGACTTAATGATTACGGTTTTCAATTGTTTGAATTCCACCCGATTGACGTCACAGAATCGTCATTCGTAGAATCACAGATCAAGAACAACATAATTCTGAGAGAGGCGCTATGGATGCGCACAGCATGATCGGGGCAATCACGGGAGGGCTGGCCCAGCAGGAACGGCTTCTCAAGCTCGATACACCGCTTGGCAGCAACGTTTTGATCCCGCACCGGGTGTTCGGACAGTCCCGCATCGGTCGAGATTACCTGTTCATGATCGACTGCGTGTCGACATCGAACGATGTTCAGCTCAAGACACTGATTTCGCAGCCGATCACGCTGTGGGTCCAGCAGACCGACAAAACCTATCTTCCTCACCACGGCTATGTGCATACCGCGAGAAAACTCGGTGTGGACGGCGGCCTCGCTTGCTACCAGCTCAGTTTTTCATCGTGGCTGCATTTCCTGAAATTTCGCCGCGACCAGCGTCACTGGCAAGACAAAAGCGTCGACGCGATCATTACCGAGGTATTCAATGATCATCCGCAGGCGCGCGGAATGTATCGCTTTGAATTATCGCAACCGCTACCCTCACGCTCCTACTGCCGCCAGGATGAAACCGACTGGAATTTCGTGCACCGGCTCCTCGAATCCGAGGGCTTGTACGGTATCTGGAAGCAGGCTCAGGATGGAAAGTCGCATACACTGGTGATTACCGATCGTCTTCAGGCGCTCGAGCCGCTTGCGCCTCCGACAGTCGATTTTTCCCGCGCGAGCGTTCATGGTGAAGTGAACGCCCTTACGCAGTGGGCCGGAACCCGGACACTGCAGTCCGTCCTGTTGTCGACGCGAACGTTCGACTACAAGAGTCCGGCCACGCCGGCCAATCCGAAGGCGACTTCGATTCCCACGATGGCCAATCAGGGCGATCTCCCGTCGCAGGCCGAGGTGTATGAATACACGGGCGGCTATACGTACCCCGAACAGGAGCGTGGCGACCATCTCAGCAAGATCCGCATGGAGGAATGGGAGTCGCAGGCCAAACGCTATGACGGCGTCGGCGGGGTGCGCCGCATCGATGCGGGACGGCGGTTCACGCTGACCGGACATCCCGAGCATGATCAGGACGCGGCCGACCATCGAGAGTTCGCGGTGATCGACGTCGAGTGGATCATCGTCAACAACATCCCGCTTTCCGGGCACGAAGCGAATTACCCGCATAGTCTCTATCAGGCAGTGAAGCAGGCCGATGCGGACGACACCGAGAAGCTGTTCACCGTGTCGCATGTCGACGGCTCGGCGGGCTTCTATCGCGTTGCGATCGAAGCGCAACGCACGTCGGTCCCGTATCACAGCCCCCTCGAACACAAAAAGCCCGAAGCAAAGCTCGAATCGGCCATCGTTGCCGGTCCGAAGGGGGCGCAGGCGTATACCGACGACCTGAACCGGATCAAGGTGCTGTTCATCTGGGATCGGCACAACGAAGGCGACGAGCGGGCGTCGTGCTGGGTGCGCGTCGCGCAATCCGATACCGGCGACGGTTATGGCGGCGTTCATATGCCGCGCGCGGGCGAAGAACTGCTGATTGGCCATATCGGGAACGACATCGATCGTCCGATTGCACTACATCGGGTATACAACGGGGGCGTAAAGCCACGATGGCATTCGAATGCCCTGTTGTCGGGTTACCGGTCCCAGGAGTTCTCGGGGAGCGGTTACAACCAGATGGTGATGGACGATTCGACGGGCCAGAACCGCGTGCACCTGTACAGCAGCAGTTCGAACGCGGCGTTGCACCTGGGCTACCTGATCGACCAGACCGACAACACGCGCGGCAGCTATCTGGGCAAGGGCTTCGATCTGAGTTCGGAGGCCTATGGCGCGCTACGGGCAGGGCGAGGGCTGTTCGTGACGACACACCCGGTCGCCGGCCAGCCGCTTGATACCACCTTGGCGACGCGTCAATTGAACGGTTCGGTGAATATGCTCGACGGCCTGTCGCAAGCGAGCGAGACGTCGACGGCGGAAAGCCTGAAGGACGGCCACGACACCTTCAAGGCATTCGCCGATGCGACGCAGCACCACGAATCAGGGGCGACGGGCGGAGGGGGGGTGACAGCGGGTGGAGGGACGGGCGATGCCGGCGCGTTCAAGCTGCCCGTGATCCTGGTTGCGGCACCTGCCGGCATCGGTCTGTCGACGCAGAAGTCGACGCACGTAGCAGCCGATGAGCATGTCAATATCGTTAGCGGGCAAAGCACGCACGTTGCCACCGGCAAGTCACTCGTTGCCAGCATTACGGAGAAACTGAGCCTGTTCGTGCAGAATGCCGGGATGAAGCTGTTTGCGGCAAAAGGGAAAATCGAGGTCCAGACTCACGCGGACAACGTCGAGGTGACAGCGCAGAAGTCGCTATTGCTGGCATCTGTTACCGAGAAGGTCCACGCATCGGCACAGCAGGAAATTCTGCTGACGTCCGGCGGTGCGTACATCCGTCTCAAAGGCGGCGATATCGAGATTCATGCGCCGGGCAAGATCGACGTGAAGGGTGCGCAGCATGCGTTCAGTGGTCCGACGAGCATGGACGTGACCAATCCGGCGTTCAAGGACTTGCCGACGCGTCGGTTGATGCTGAATACGATGGCTTCGCCGTCTGCCACCGGTGTCGTTCCGGTCGGCATGCCTTACAAGCTCTATGCGGACGGGGCGCTGGTCAAACAGGGCGTATTCGACAAGACGGGGCAGTTGCCGATCGATCACCAGGTCACCACGCAGAAGTACACGCTGGAGATGGCGAACGGGGTGAGGCATGAGATTCCGGTGCCGGGCGAGTATCGCGATGCGGCGAACGGGAAACTCGCCAATCAGGGGTTTCAGTTCCTCGAGAGTTCGCCCGAGGACGAAGTTGCTCCCGATCGGGCTGTCCACCGACAACAGTACAACGATCTGCTGAATCCTTCTTCGGACGCATAGCTCATGGCAACGCCGAACAATACCTTCACCACGCCGCTGGCGCTGAATCATACGTCGAACGCGACGGCGACGCTGCCATGGTTTCTGCAATTTACTGAATACGCCGCGAAGCAGGCAACATTCAGGCCCTTGGTAAACGGCGAAGAAGCGTTCGGGACGCTCTACGATGTACTCATGGGAGCTCAGCATACCATCGACATCATTTGCTGGGGGTTTCAGCCGTCCATGTATTTCAGGCGCAAAGGTAACTCGCTTCGGATCGGAGAATTGCTTGAGCAGAAGGGGCAGAAGGGCGTCAAAATCCGATTGCTGTGTTGGCGGGACCCGTTGTATCTCACCGAATTGGGCGAGAACAACATGCCCGGCTACGACGCAGTGACCGGGTTAAAGCAACATATATCCGACGATATCTATCGTCGGAGCTCGATGTTGTCCCGTGACTATCAAACTGACGAAGAAAGAAAATTCGACGCGGAATGGTATTGGCGCGCTGACTTGAATAACGTAACAAGCACTTCGCTGTTATCACCCCTGTCGCCTCTGTCGCCGCTGGCGAAGCTGGCCTACGAAAAAGCGCGTGCACGGTACTACAAAGAGCATGCGCTGAAGAATATCGACTTCGCCACTCGTGGCTTCAGTCCCTCCAATCGGGCGGAGATTGCATGGCGTACTTTCTGGCATGGTAAAGACAAGGATCGCGACCTCCAAACCAAGGCGATGAACAGTGTTGGCATGGGTGCCGGAATTCCGACACACCACCAAAAGATGGTGCTTGTCGATTATGAGAGCCCGGAGAATGCCGTCGGTTTTGTGATGGGGCACAACATGCTCGATCAGTACTGGGATACGGACGCTCACAGTTACAAGCCAGAGACACCTTCGACCGGGCGTAACGGTCCGAGCCCGTGGCAGGACATCTCCAGCTATGTGACCGGTCCGGTGTTGCAGCATCTGAATGCGAACTTCTGTCAGGCATGGGATGACGCTACCGGCCAAGGCCTAGGCAAGGCACGGGAGGGTCTTAAGGACCGCCTCAAGGTCCGATACGTTCCGGGCGGTGATACGCCGATGATGGCTCAGATCGTGCGTACACAGTCCCAGAAGGGGCGGCGCGATATCGAGAAGCTTTATTTGCAAGCGGTGAACAACGCAACGCAACACATCTTTATCCAGAATCAATATTTTCGATGGCCGCCGCTTGCGAATGCAATCAAAGCGGTCGCTGCCAAGCACGTCAGTTGGGGGCGCAACGTCACCGAGCATGGTCCGCTGTATCTGTTTGCCATCACGAATTCCGGTGACGAGGCAGTCGGAACCGGGACCGTCAATACTTACCGGATGCTGAACGCGTTGGGAAAGGCGCAGAGCATTCCGGGTGTCGCGACGTTGGAGCAAGAGGATGCTCGCCAGACTGCTCTGAAGGATCAGATGGCAGCGGTTGCGGATCAGCAGTCGCAGGCAAACCAAGCGTTACTTGGGGCTCTTGAAGTGCAAGGCATTGTCGACTCGCCTGACTCGGCAAAGCGGGTTGCCGATGCGAAGGCGAGAATCGAGCAGTTGAAACAGCAGCGAGAATCGATAGCATCGAACATGAAGAGCGTGCCCCAGCCGGTCTTGAACAAGGAATACGATGGCCTCAAGGTTCATGTCTGTACGCTCGTGGCTCCGGATTCTCCGCCAGGCAACTGGGTGCCCGTCTACGTTCATGCAAAATTGATGACGATCGATGACGTGTTCATGACGCTCGGGTCGGCGAACATCAACACACGTAGCATGGAGGCAGATAGCGAACTCAACATCTGTCATGAGAATGGTGACGTGACCAAGAGGTTACGGCAGCAGCTGTGGAGTCTGCATACAAATAAGGTGGGGGCGCAGGACGATTCTGGGCAAGCTTTCAATAAGTGGGAGATTATCCTCAACAACAATGCCGACCTTCAAGGTGGAGGCAAGCAATCACCCATCGCTTCGATCGTTCGTTTCATGCGCACGTCAAACGAACGCACCTACAAAGACTGAAAAATGAGAAAGTCGCTTGTAATTTATGTAATCGTGTTGCTGGGCTGTGCATGCACCCATAAGGAAGACTCTGTGGAATCAAATTTACCCGATATGTCGGCTGTGCGGGCCAATCTCGCATTCACTTGCGTGCACGAGAGTGAGCACCTTCCGCCGCTGGATCCGCGGGCAGATCAATTGTTTCAGTATGGTCGGTATTTGCAGAAGCTTGATGGTCCTAAGGATTTCAATGAAATCGTCCGATACTATCGAGTCGCTTCGGCGTATGGTCACTACAAAGCCAACACCAATGCACAGAAGCTGATTTCTCAAGGGCTAGCCAACTCCCCCGATGGAGCAAAGGAAACCATTGAGCTAGCAAAAAAGCTAATCGAAGATGGAGTTCCTGGTGGTTATTATGATATCGGTCACTATCTCGAAATTGGATACGGCTTGAAGCAAGACACCGAGATGGCTTTACGGTATTTCAGGAAGGCTGCCGACATGGGAAGTCCTGAGGCGCAAACATATGTTGCAGAGCAACTGGCGCCACATGATCGAGCTCCCGAGGTTGCGCTTCAAATGAGACAATGTGCTGCCGATCAAGGATACGGAGACGCCGCCAATTATTTGGGGATCAATTTAAAAAACGATTCAAAATATTCGGATGCTGTTTCATTTTTTCAACAAGGTGTAAAGGCAGGGAATGCCCAGGCTGCGTTGGCTCTCGAAGATGGATTCAATGGTCCAGAGACATCAAATCGTCTTTCGTACCTGGCGCTCGCGCATGATCCAGAGCGCTCGCGTCGTTATCGTTTGATCGGAAAATTTCTTGATAGTAACGAGAGCCGCAATCCCAAGGTTCCCGACCTCGACAAGATTGTTCCGTTGCCTCCAGCGAAGCTCCCGGCGTGGGATGGGACATTCCAGTGGCAAAAGGAGCAAGATGCAGCCGCGCCGCCGCCGAAGCCTTCGGATGATTTCATCAACGAGATGGCGAAAGCCAAGCATCTCGATCCTGCGACGGGGTTGCCAGTTCAGGGAGCGGTAGACAAGACGTCACAGACCGAGCAACCGGAAAGCGTCGCGTCCCGCCTGCCGTTGGGCACGATCGCTCACACCGGTCAATCCTGCCCGGAGGACGGCGTTTGGTGCGCGAAACTCGCGACCGGCCAGATTGGTGATACGCAGCGCCGGTTTCTCAAGGGCGATGCGTTGCCGTCTGTCGTTGTGCATGAGCCGAGAAAGCTGGCAGTGCTCGACAGTATGATGGGTACACGCCAGCACGTCGAACAAGTGGCATGGGAACTCATTGCGTATCTTGATCAGACTTGATCGACTTATTCAGCAACTCCGCGTGGCCAATCTCTCGCTCGAATTCGGCCACGAAGTGGGCTCCATTAGTCATGCGTAGAGCTTCTATAGTTCTGCTTCGTGCCTGCTGGCGACTTGATCGAAGAGCGAAAACGCTCTCAGTCCGTTGCCTGATGTAAGTGAAGTACGGCCGAATCTCGCCTTCAGCATGATGAAGATGCGGCGCGTCGGTATATTCAAAACGCTGCGGATCTGGGGAATGCCGACACGCAGTATTACGTGGCAAACTTGCTCGACCCGCTGACGCCGCGCGGGATATTGCTCGTCAAATGTTTCAATGCGCGGCGGACGCCGCCGCAGAAGCCCTCGGACGAACGCATCGGCAAGATCGCGAAAACCAAGCATCTCGATCCCGCGACGGGATTGCCACCCATTGGGTGTGGTTCCACGTGTTCTACACTACCGTGAGCCGCGACACTGTCGAAGCGCCTCGGGGAATGCCTTCGCTGTAGAAGCCGAACGCGGGTGCGGACGGTACCCCTGACACTGGCTGCCCACATCGCCACCCCAAGGCATACCATACTGTCGCGGCCGGCACCCTCGGCATGAACGCCGGAAAACTATGCGCGATGCAGCGTTTCGAGCACGGCCGATGACGGCCGCTCGCCAGCGCCATGGCCCTTCGACTGCAGCCCGGGCATCATGCCGACGACAAAGTCGATGAACGCTCGTACCTTGGCCGGAACGTGACTCCGGCTGGGGTAATAGACATAAAGCGGGAACGTCTCGTCGCTCCAGTCCGTCAGGATCGGCTCCAGCGTGCCGGCACGCAGGTGCGCGTCGATTCCGAGGTCGATCAGCTGGGCGATCCCGAAGCCTGCAACGCACGCGCCGATTTTGGTTCCCGCATCCGTGACGATCAGATTCCCGTTGACAGCCACTTTCACTTTCTCGTTGTCGCGCCAGAATTCCCAGTCGAAGGGCCGACCGGTAGCCGGATCGATGGCCAGGATGCATTCATGGCCGTCATCGACCAGATCCTGCGGCGACCTCGGCCGGCCGCGTTGCGCCAGGTAGGACGGCGCGGCCACCGTCAGGACCCGCGGGCTGTACAGCCTGCGACAGACCAACGTGGAAACGGACGGCGGCCCGAATCGTATCGCGAGATCGAAACCGTCGCTTACCAGATCCGACAGGTCGTTCCGGGTTTCCAGCTTCACATGAAGCGCCGGGTAATCCTTCATGAACTGGGCCAGCTCCGGCGCCAGCACAAGTCGAGCGAACGCCGCGTCGCACGCCACACGGAGCGTTCCGTTGACGACCGAGGTCTGGCCGGCGGCTTCGGCGGTCGCCTCTTCGATTCCCTGGAGCAACGGCCGCACTTTCGACAACAGCGCGTGGCCAGCGTCCGTCACTTCGACGTGCCGGCTGGTGCGATGCACGAGCTTCGCGTGCAGGCGGTCTTCCAGTCGCTGAATGGCGCGACTGACCGCCGGCTGAGTCCTGCCCAGACGAGATGCCGCACGGCCAAAGCTCCCGGATTCGGCGATGGCCGCAAGCACGAGCAAGCCGCCGACAAGTCCTCCGTCGAGGTCTTCCATGATCCATGAGTTCCTGTAATGGCAGCGATAACCGGGCCGCCGTAGCCGAGGCGAGGACGATCGCTCACTATACGAGCCGTTCACTCTCGAGGAAAGCCAGTCATGACCCAGACCCAAGCCGTCGTCGCGTTGATCGAGGATTACTTCAATCTGGCTTACGAGCCGAGGAGCCGTGACTTCAACAAGGTCTTTCACCCGAGCTGCCTGATTCAGTGGCTGGACGAAGGCCGGCTGCGCACGCTGTCGTCGTCGGAGTACGAGGCGCTCGTCAACGGGAGGCCGAGCCCTCGGTCAACCGGCGCACCCCGAGACGAGGCGATCCTCTCCATGGCGCACGTCTCGGACGGCCTTTCGACGGCGACGGTGCGGGTGCGGATCGGAAGCCGGCTGTTCAACGATCACTTCGTCATGCACAAGGTGGACGGCAGTTGGCTGATCGCCACCAAGGCGTCCGCCATCGTGCATACGTTCGACTGAAACGTGGCGTAGCGCCGCGCGGCTGACGCGCGTCCGGGTCCGGAGCGCGCGCCGACACCAACGAACAAAACCCCGGGAAACGCGTCGATTTCCCGGGGTTTTCATGTCATCGAACATGAATCGACCCGCAGCCGGAACCTGAAAGGCGGGCTCGAACCTTCCCTCTCAAACATGCCCTTCATGTTCGATCGGCGCGCCATGCCCGGCCCGCGCCGCAACGATGATCGGCATGCCTGACATTCTGGCCGCCCGCTTCGCCCACATCGCCGTCAGGATCGGCACGAGAATCGCCGTCACGAGGCAAGCCGTCGCGACGATCGCCGTCGCGGCCGGCACCATCGGCTTGAACTTCGGAATCATCTCGCCGATGATCGCCGGGTTCGCCACGGCGGCGCCCGCCGTCGACGACGCGGCGAGCCCGGCTGTCCCGTTGCCGCCGCCCACGAACTTGTCCGCGAGAATCAGCGGCACGCCCGTCACGACGATCACCGCGAGCCCGAGCGCGATGCCCGGCAGCCCGCTCTTCGCGATCACGTTGAGATCGATGCCGTTGCCGAGCGCAAAGCCGAAGAACGGGATCAGCGGATGCACGCAGCGCCCGAACAGCTCGCGCAGGTCTTCATCGAGGTTGCCGAGCGTGAAGCCGATCAGGAACGGCAGCACCGCGCCGACGAAGAGCCGCGTCTCGAATACCGCGACGCCCGCCGCGCCGAGGATCAGCATGCTGACGAGCGGCCCCGATTCGATCGACATCAGCACGAACGCACCGGCTTCTTCCTTGCTGCCGTACTGCTGCATCACGGCCGCATAGAGGCCGCCGTTGGTCATGTCCATCGACGTCGTGATCGCGAGCAGCGACAGGCCCGCGAAGAGGCCCGTGCGGATGCCGTCGTCGGGGATGAACCGTGCGGCGATCAGGGTCGCCAGCCACGCGACCACGATCTTGGTCGCGAGCAGCGTGCCCGATTTGCGCAGCACGACGCCGGTCGCGCGCAGGTTGATCGTCGCGCCCATGCAGAAGAACCAGACGGCGAGGATCGGCACCGTGCCCGCGATCAGGCCGTTGGTGAACGAGCCGAAGTACTTCCCGGCGTTCGGCGCGAACGTGTGCACGCACGCGCCGAGCAGCATCGGGACCAGCATGAGCCCGCCCGGTATGCGGTCGATGGCCTGTTTCAGCTTCACGTCTCCTCCGTGGACGTCGATGCGTCCCGTTGTCGAATGATGTCTGCTGACTGACTATAGGACATGATTCGGAACGTCGGTCCGCTTTTATTGTCTGGAACGGTAATCGTATACCCGTATCACTATAAATAGCTGATAAAAAAGGGAATTGCGCTATCGTTGTACGGCGGGCTATTTTCGGATCGATGTTCCGTATATGCAGAATCTGTGCTTCAATTCATCGTATGACCACCGCCGGCGCGCGCGTCGGCGGCGTCTTCTTCCCCAACGGAGAGCCGGCATGGAAGTGCGACAGGGCATACACGGCGAACACGCGAAGACGCTCGATACGGCCGGCCTGCGCCGGCATTTCCTGGTGGAGAACGTGTTCGCTCCGGACGCGTTGTCGCTCACCTACAGCCACATCGACCGGATCATCGTCGGCGGCGCGTGGCCGGCCACGCGGCCGGTCGAGGTGCCCGCATCGCTCGGCGCAGCGATGGGCGTGAGCCATCTGCTGGCGCGTCGCGAACTGGGAGCGATCAACATCGGCGGCCCCGGCTGGGTCGAGGTCGACGGGCAGCGCCATGCGGTCGGCACCGAGGAGGCGATCTACATCGGGCAAGGCGGGCAGGGCGTCGTGTTCGGCAGCGACGATCCCACGCGTCCCGCGAAGTTCTACCTGAACTGCGCGCCCGCGCACACGGCCTGGCCGACACGCACGATCACGCTCGCGCAGGCGTCGCCCGAAACGCTCGGCGATGCGGCCACGAGCAACCGCCGCACGATCTACAAGTTCATCGTGCCCGACGTGCTGCCCACCTGCCAGCTGTCGATGGGGATGACGAAGCTCGAGCCCGGCAGCCTGTGGAACACGATGCCGTGCCATACGCACGAGCGCCGGATGGAGGTGTATTTCTACTTCAACCTCGCCGACGATGCGGCCGTGTTCCACCTGCTCGGCGAGCCGCGGGAAACGCGGCACGTCGTCGTGCACAACGAGCAGGCGGTGATCTCGCCGAGCTGGTCGATCCATTCGGGCGTCGGCACGAAGGCGTACACGTTCATCTGGGGCATGGTGGGCGAGAACCAGGTGTTCAAGGACATGGATCACATTGCCGTTGCGGACCTGCGCTGACACCATGAAGCGCGATACGCCCGATCTTCCCGCCGTCGACGCGCGCCCCGCGCGCGCCGGCCTGTTCGACCTGACCGGCAAGGTTGCGATCGTCACCGGCTGCAATACGGGGCTCGGCGCCGCGATGGCCGTCGCGCTCGCGTCGGCCGGGTGCGACATCGTCGGCGCGAACCGTTCGGCCCCGGCCGAGACCTCGGCGCGCGTCGAGGCGGCCGGCCGGCGTTTCGCCGACGTGCGCGCCGACCTGTCGACGCTCGAACCGGTCGAGCGGATCGTCGGCGGCGCGGTCGATGCGTTCGGTCGCGTCGACATCCTCGTCAACAACGCGGGCATGATCCGCCGCTGCGATGCGCTCGAATTCACCGAAGCCGACTGGGACGCCGTGATCGACGTGAACCTGAAGAGCGTGTTCTTCCTGTCGCAGGCCGTCGCGCGGCAGATGGTGAGGCAGCGGCGCGGCGGCAAGATCGTGAACGTCGCGTCGATGCTGTCGTTCCAGGGCGGCATCCGCGTACCGTCGTACACCGCGTCGAAAAGCGGCGTGCTGGGGCTCACGCGCCTGCTCGCGAACGAATGGGCCGCGCGCGGGATCAACGTGAACGCGATCGCGCCCGGCTACATGGAGACCGACAACACCGCGCAACTGCGCGAGGACAGCCGGCGCAGCGACGAAATCCTCGGACGCATCCCGGCCGGCCGCTGGGGCGTGCCCGACGACCTCGCGGGCGCGGCCGTGTTTCTTGCGTCGCCTGCGTCGGACTATGTGCACGGCCACACGCTCGCCGTCGACGGCGGGTGGCTCGCGCGCTGATCGCGCTTCGCGGCGGACGCGTTATGCTCTCCCGATTCGCACTCACGGATTCACGGACATGACAGCAACGCCCAGGCAGCGCAAAGGCGATCAGGCGAACCTCGGCGCCGAAGCCGACCCGTCGGCGGCCGGTGCCGCCGAAAAGGCCGATTCGGTCGCGGCCGTCGGCAAGGTCTTCACGATCCTCGCCGCGCTCGGCGATCGCCGCGAGATCGGCATCAGCGAGTTGTCGCAGCATCTCGGCATGTCGAAGACCACGGTGCATCGCTTCCTGCAGACGCTGAAGACGCTCGGCTACGTCGCGCAGGCAGGCGAGACCGACCGCTACCGCCTGACGATCCGGCTGTTCGAGCTGGGCAGCAAGGCACTGGACAGCGTGGACCTCGTGCGCGAGGCCGATCTCGAGATGCGCCGCATCGGGCAGCTGACGCGCGAAGCCGTGCACCTCGGTGCATTCGACGAGGACGCGATCATCTACATCCACAAGATCGACGCCGATTACGGGCTGCGCATGCAGTCGCGGATCGGCCGGCGCAATCCGTTGTACAGCACGGCGATCGGCAAGGTGCTGCTCGCCTGGATGACGCCCGACGAAGCGCGCGCGGTGCTGGCCGGCATCGAGTTCAGGAAGTCGACCGCGAAGACGCTCGCGTCGGCGGATGCGGTGATGAGCATCCTGCCGCACGTGCGGCAGCAGGGCTACGGCGAGGACAACGAAGAGCAGGAAGACGGCCTGCTGTGTCTCGCGGTACCCGTGTTCGACCGTTTCGATCGCGTGATCGCGGGGTTGTCGCTGTCGTTCCCGACGATGCGTTGCGGCGCCGACACGAAAGCGCATTATGTCGCACTGCTGAAGGAAGCCGGGCAGGCGATTTCCGCGCGGCTCGGGCATCGCCCGCACGCGGCGGCCGTCGAGGCGGCCGCGGTCGTGCACGACTGAACACGCCGCGGGCGGCGCTACAATCGGTGCCGCGCCGGTCGCGCGCCGGCGAACCCCGAACACGACGACCTGAAGGACGAACCATGCGAATGAACATGTCGATGCGCACGTGCATGGCGCTGCTGGCGATCGGCGCGAGCCTCGTCGCGAACGGCGCGCAGGCAAAAAGCGCGGTGGATTGCGGGAAGCTCGATGCGGCCACGAGCGGCCCGGACGACAACTTCCGGCCGCCGGCGTCCGGCACGGTCATCGGCGCCGGGCGCGCATATTTCTACTCGGCACCCGACGCGCAGTGCATGACGAAGCGAACCTTCATCGTCCCGGGCGATTCGGTGACCGTCTACAAGTCGCACGGGCGCTGGTACAACATCATGTACGTGAACGGCAAGACCGGCGACGACTTCGAAGGCTGGGTCGAACTGGGCCGCGTACGTCTTGGCGGTCAATACGGCGCACAGTAACCGCCGGCGGTGCGTGTCGGGCCCGGTGCCGCTACGACGACACCCAAGCGAAATCGCGTTTCAGGTTCTCCGCGCGCTGCGGCCGCCGATACAGATAGCCCTGCGCATACTGAATCCCGATCGCATGCAGCGCGCGATGCTGCGTTTCCGTCTCCACGCCTTCCGCGATGATCTTCAGGTCGTAGTGGTGCGCGACGGCCGCGATCCCCTCGATCAGCCCTGCGCCGCCGTCGTTCAGCTGGGCGACGAACTGGCGATCGATCTTCACGTAGTCGAACGGAAAACGCGACAGCACGTCGAGATTGCTGTGATGCGTGCCGAAATCGTCGATCGCGAACTTCGCGCCTTTCGACCGGAGCGCGTTGAAGACCTCGGTGGTCCGCGCGTTCTTCTCGAGCAGGATGCGTTCGGTGACCTCGAGCACCAGCGTGAAGCCCGGCGGCAGCGCGCGGATCGCTTCCTCGACGACGGATACGAAGCGCGCGCGCTCGAGATCCTTCGGCGCGATGTTCACCGCGATGCGCAGCGGCGCGGACGGCGTCAGCGCGGTCAGTTCCGACACGGCCGTCCGCAGCACGAATTCGGTCACCTTCGGCAGTACCGTGCTCGCTTCCACCTGCGGGATGAACACGGCCGGGCTGATGACTCCCCACTTCGGATGCTGCCAGCGCAGCAGCGCCTCGACACCGACCGTCCGGCGCGTCTGCACGTCGACGATCGGCTGGTACACGACGTGAAACTCGTTGCGCCTGAGCGCATGGCGAACGGCCTTCAGCAACAGCCGCCGCGGCGCCATCGCCAGCAGATAGGCGGCCATCACGAGACCGTCGGCCAACAGCACGATCGTCATGCCGATCAACCGGTAGTGGCCCTGGACGTGCGAGGCGTACTGAGCCGATGCGGCGACCGACACCGTGAAGGGCCAGCGTTGCGACGCGATCGTGGTGCCGCCGGCGGCAGCGTGGTCCGATTCCGGCGCGAACTTGCCTTGCTGGTCGAGACGGCCCGATCCGGCGATCGACAGCGTGGCGGATTCCGTCCCGCTGCGGGCGCTCGGCGCGAGTGCATCGACCACGTAGTCGCCTTCGATCAGGTACAGGACACCCGCGCCACGCGCGGTGGCGCGATACACGGCCAGCACCGGAATGCCGCGCTGAAACGGCGTCTGGCGCAGCAGCGTGACGATCGTCGCGCCCGGTTCGGGCTCGCGCGAGTATGCGTCGAGCGGCAGGTCGATCGCACCGAGCGCCGACGAGCACATGACGCGGCCGTCGTTCACCAGCGCGACGGCGCGCAGGTAGCGCAGGCGAGTGCCCACTTCGGCCAGCGTCCGGAATACCGACGCGCAAGGGCGTCCGACGAGCGCGGTCAGCTCGTCCGCATGTCGCAGGCGGACGCCGTCGAGGATGCGGTTCACCGTCGCCACGATGTCGTTCGCGACGACGCGTTCCTGCGTGGCGACGGCATCGCGTGCGTAGCGATCGGCCAGTACGATCGCGCAGGCGGGCACGAGCACGCAAACGATTACCGCGACGAAAAAGACCGCCCGCGGCCATGTACCGCTACGCTGGAAAACGGACTTCGAGCCTGGTATGAGCGCCGACATTCCCGCGGTTGCCCTTGATGTTGTACGCATGGAGAGGCATGTCGAACCGGTCGGTGCGCATGCGTCATGCCTGGTCCGGGCGATCCGGTTCGCGTATCTGCATCGCGATGCGAACCGGCGCGACGATCGCGCTGGGCAGCGGCGGCAGGCCCGTCGCGATCGGCCATTCGGTCCGACGGCTCACGTCTCTGACGAGTGCATTTTGCGCATCCATATTGACGTAGCACACCGAAAAAACCCCCGGCCGCATGGTCATGCGGCCGGGTCGAAAGACACCGTCTCTTGGCACGAGGATGGTGCGCGGCAAGTATATGATGTGGCGCGCTATTACGAAATATTATTGATTAAAAATTGGTGCAGTTTTGTGATTGCGTCTAAAAAAGAAACATTGCCGCGACATACCGTTTTAGGCGGGTCGCCGCGAGCGCGCGGGGGCTGTTCGCGCGTCATGCCGGAGTTTCGCAATGATGGAAGAAGATACCGCTCCTACGACGGTCATGGTGACCGATGGCGCTGCCGCCGCGGATGGCGGCTCGCTGTGGATCCAGATTTCGATCGACGGACAGGTCCGCAACTATCTGCTCGATCGCGCACTCGCGTCGCGCGGTACGCCGCGCTACGACACCATCTGCGGCGCGCACGGGGTACTGTCGAAAGGAGAGCGAAAGGAATTGCGGGGATGGCTGGCGCGTATCGCCGACCCCGCGATGTGGGCGGGCATCGTCAGCACGTTCGTGGAGGTGCTGTCGCGGCCTGACGCGGAATGAGCGGCGCCGGCCGCGACTCAGAAATCGTTGCGCATCTTGTGAAGCAGCGCGCCGGGCGACTGGTGCGTGTCGACCGCGGTCAGGACGTCGGTCAGGAACCATGGCAGGTTCAGTTGCGTATCGGAATCGCCGACGCATACGCGGATCGGCGGCGCCTTCGACGGCGAGCGGACGTCCTGCGTGGCCTCCCGCGACGGCACGCAGTTTTTCGCATGCGCCTGAACGGGAACCGGCGCGGCGGCGCCGGGGAGCGCGCCGGCGTCGGCGGGCACGCTGACGGCGGCAAGCAGGGTCAGGACAGCAGCAGCGGTAACGCGTTTCATGAGGATTCTCCGGCGATGTCCGTTCGACCGTGCCGGCGGGCGCGAGTTCGTCAGCCGCGCGCGACGCGGGCCGCCCGCAGCGGCTGTCGGGCGCGCCACTGCTGAGGCGATTCGCCGGTCCAGCGCCGGAACGCGCGCGTGAATGCGCTGTGTTCGGAATAGCCGAGCAGCCAGGCGACTTCCGCGAGCGTCAGCTGCGGATCGTTCAGGTGGTCGATCGCGAGCCGCCGCCGCGTGTCCTCGCGCAGGGTCCTGAAATTCAGCCCGAGTTCGGCCAGCCGGCGATGCAGCGTGCGCGACGACACGTGCAGCGCCGCCGCGATCGGCTCGATGCCGGCTTCGCCGTGCGTCAACAAGCGCGCGACGGCTTCGCGCACCGACTGTTCGAGGTCGTCGGCCTGCCGCAGCTCGGCGAGCAGCGCGCTCGCCTGGCGCTCCATCATGTGCCGCAGCGCGTCGTCCGGCCGTTGCAGCGGCTGCGTCAGCAGGTGCAGCGGAAACGCGAGACGGTTCACCGGCTGGCCGAACCGCACCGGGCAGCCGAAGTAGTCGAGGTACGGTTGTGCGTCGCGGGGCGACGGATGCACGAAGCAGACTTCGTCGGGCCCGTGGCGCGTGCCGGTGATATTGCGCGCGAACTGGACGATGGCGGTCAGTGCCACTTCGTCGACGAGCGGGCCGAGCGGCTCGGGCGCATCGTGCCATTCGATCGCGACCGACGTCGCCTCGACGCGCACTTCCATGCGCGCGACGTTCGCGATCAGGTGTTCGTATTGCTGCCAGCGCGCGAGCGCGGCGCCGGCATCGCGGCACGCATGCAGCGCATAGCCGAGCGCGCCGAGATGCGCGGGCGTGATCCGCTGGCCGACGTGCAGGCCGAGCAGCGGATCGTCGAGCGCGCGGGCCGCGCGTTCGAGCAGGCCGCGCCAATGCGCGCTCGCGTACAGCGTCAGCCCGCGATCGTCCTCGGGCGGCCGCGCCTCGCCGAGGACGCGCGGGGCATCCTGGCCCTGCCCGGACAGATAGTCGAACAGCAGCCGCACGTAGGTGCTCGAGTAGTAGACGCGCTGGGTCGCGAGCGGGGAGGCGGCGGGCATGGCGGAAAGTGTCAAGTAATCGTCGGCAAGTGTCAACGCGAGCGGACCCGTGCGCGACCATACTGCGCGGCAGTTCCTGATCGAGGCCGCCGACATGCCGAACGAGTTGATGACGTGGCTCCACGCGTTCCTGGGTAACGACGTGGACTGGAAGCAGGTGCTGTTGATCGGCATGACGCCGGTGTTCCTGATCGCGTTCGCGATCGAATATGCGGTGATGACCGGGCGCGGCCGCCGCGAGCCGTTTCGCTGGAAGGAGATCGTCGCGAACCTGTCGCTCGGTGCCGGCTACCAGGTGGCCGAGACCGTGATGGGGCTGCTGTTTACCGGTGCGATCTTCGCGTGGGTCCATCGACACCGGCTGTTCGACGTGCCCGTGAACGGCTATACGGTCGTGCCGATTTTCGTCGTCGTGGAATTCTGCTACTACTGGTTTCATCGCACGTCGCATCGCGTGCGCTGGTTCTGGGCCGCGCACGTGCCGCACCACAGCGGCGAAGTGATGAACTTCACGACGGCGATGCGGCAGTCGCTGCTGAATGCGTTCGTCGGCGTGTTCGTGTTCTACCTGCCGCCCGTGTGGCTCGGCATCCCGCCGGCCGTCGTGCTGTTCCTGCTCGCGGTCGATCTCGCATACCAGTACTTCGTGCATACCGAAGCGATCGGGCGGCTGCCGCGCTGGTTCGAATACGTGTTCGACACACCGTCGAACCATCGCGCGCATCACGGCCGCAATCCGCGTTATATCGACAGGAACTATGGCGGCGTGCTGATCATCTTCGATCGCATGTTCGGCACGTATGCCGAGGAAACGGAACCGGTCGACTACGGGATCACGCAGCAGATCCGTTCGTACAACTTCCTGGTGCTGAACGTGCACGAATTCGTCGACATGTGGCGCGACGTGTTTGCGCCGGGGCCCGTCATGCAGCGTGTGAAACACCTGTGGATGCCGCCCGGGTGGGAGCGGCCGGGGCATCGGCCGATCCACACGTGGCGCGTCGAGCGCAAGCGCGAGGAAGACGCGATGGCGCCGCGCGACGCACCGGCGGAGGGTGCGATGGCAACGGGGCGCAAGATCGTACAAGCCGCCCGGACGCGTTCGGGCTAAGCTGGGCGTTTTCCTCGGCGAAAGGCGTGGCGGGCGATGACAAGGAAAATGTTCTGGGACGATCCCTACCGGACCACACTGGATACCGTCGTCACGCACGTCGACGGCGATCGCGTGCGGGTCGACGCAACCATCTTCTTCGCGTTTTCGGGCGGCCAGGAAAGCGACGCGGGATCGCTGGGCGACTATCCGGTGATCCGCGCCGACAAGCAGGGCCTCGACATCGTCTATACGCTCCCGCATGATCACGCGCTGCGCGTCGGCGATCGTGCGACCTGGCGCATCGACTGGGCGCGCCGGTACCGGCTGATGCGCCTGCACTTCGCGGCCGAAATGGTGCTGCAACTGGTCTACCGGCTCAGGCCCGGCATCGAGCGTATCGGCGCGCATATCGCGCAGGACAAGGCGCGCATCGACTTCGCGAGCGACACGAGCCTGTCGCCGCTGTTCCCGGAGATCGAATCGGCGGCCGCCGACCTGTCGAGGCGTGACCTGCGCATCGTGACCGACTTCAGCGATGTCGATGCACAGCGCCGGTTCTGGGCGGTCGACGGCTTTGCGACGATGGCCTGCGGCGGCACACACCCGGCGACGACCGGCGAGATCGGCATGCTGACGCTCAAGCGCAAGAACATCGGGAAGGGCAAGGAGCGGATCGAGGTCATGCTGCTCGATCCTCAGGTAGCGAGCGGGCACGCGATGATGCGACTTGCGTGACCCGCACCGCGCCTCATCCTCGCGTCACTGATACCCGTAGCACTGCTTCAACCCCGCGTAGTCGTAGAAGTGGCTGGCTGGCGCGATCTTCGCGCCGTCGCACGCAGCCTGAAAATCCGTCTCGCGCTCGTTGTACAGCATCTTCACGATCAGCCGCGACCCGTTGCGGTAGACGTCCCACTGCAGGTTCGCCGCCATCGGCGACACCTGGTCGCCGCGCCACGGGTTGTTCGCATAGGTGTACGTCTGCGCCTGCGGCGTCGGCACGAACACGTTCTTCAGGTTCATGACCGATGCGAACGGAATCACGATCTCCGCGTGCGTGAAGCGCAGCTTCGCGGCCCGCGTCAGGTCGCCGCGGGCGATCGCGTCGACTTCGCCGAAGAAATCGTCCTGCAGCACCTTTGCCATCCGGTACGTGACCGGGTTCGCTTCCTGGATGCCGGGCCCCTTCTGGTAGTAGTCCTCGGCATCCTGCAGGTACGCGAGATACTGCGCCTGCTCCGCGCCGATGTACTTCTCCATCGTGACGCCGCCGGTTTCCGCGGTCATCGCGGGCGCGACCTGCAGCAGGTTGTACAGCACGTTCACCGCATCGACGGCCGTCGCGATCCTCGTCTTTCCGTCACCCTTCAGCGTATTGGTGAACTTGCCGTCCGTCGACGTGAACGCGTAGGTTCCCGTGTTCGCGAACGTGTAGCCGTCGCTGCCGAGCTTGGCGATGAAGGCCGGCGACACGAGTGCGGACAGCACCGTCTGCGCGACGTCGGCCGCCTGCGGTGCGGCCTTGATCGCCTTCAGCTTCGCGGCGACCGTCGCGTCGTTCGCATAGGCCTGGTACGCCTGGCTCGCCTGATAGGTCGCGTAGTACGGATCGCTCGTATCGGTGACGAGATCGGTGGCCGGTTTCAGCGAATGGAAATACAGCAGGAAGCGGTTGGTGCCGGCCGGCTGCGCAACCGGCGCGCTCGCCGGATAGCCGGACGGCGCGGCCGGCAGCGTGATGGCGGATGCCAGCGCCGGCCGGGCGGCGACGAGCGCCGCCGAGAAATACGTCGAGCTGTCCACCGCGCGATCCTGGCCCGAGTTGACGACGACGACCTGCCGGGTGCCCGCCGCGAACAGCGCGGGCAGCCGCTGGGCGAGACGGGCGGCGAGCTGCTGGTGTTCGCGGATGCCGGTTTGCGTGAGGTTGCCGTATCCGGGCGTCGAGATACCCTGCACGCCGTAGCCGAGCAGCGCGTTGGCCTTCATCATCGCGTACGTGTCGGCCTTGAGCTGCATGCCGAGCGCGGTCAGCGCGCCGTCGGCCTCGGCCTTGAGCAGCATCGCGTAGATCGCGCCGTCGTACTTGAAGCCCGACAACCCGCGCGAGCCGTGGCGCGCGACGAGTTCGGTATAGACGGGCGCGTAGCCGGCGGGCGGCGCTTCGTACGTCGCGGCGTCCTGCTGCGGGCGGTACGGTGTCTTCGTCTGGTAGTAGGTCGCGGGCGCCGGTGTCGGCGTGGGCTGCGGCTGCGGCTGCGGCGCGGGCGTCGTGCCGCCGTTGTCGGCCGAGGTGGCGGGCGGCGTCGATTCTTCCCCGCCGCAGGCGGCGAGCAGCAGACAGGCGATCGTGAGGGCGGCGGCGGTGCGGGTCGGGCGTGTCATCGTGGCGAGCGGCGGACGGACGCATGCGGATGCGCGCCGTTCCGTTTCCGGGAGAGTGGGATCGAGCCCGGAAGTGTGGCAAGCGACTTTGACAGCGGAATGTCAGGGTTCGGTCGGGCAATCGTCGGATTGCCGCCGGATCGGCGCCGGCCGGTCGCCGCCGGCCGCCGTGCCGACGTTCAGTGGAGCCCGGCCGATGCGATCGAGCGCACGGTGTCGGTGATGTTCACGCAGCGCGACAGGCCGAAATGCTCGGCTTCGCGGCGCTCCGGTTCGCTGCTTGCGATCGCGACCGCGCGTTCGGGCGGCACGCCGAGCGCCTGCAGCGCGACGTCGAACGGATGCTGATTCGATCTGGAGTCCTGCTGATCTGAATCGGTGACGACGACCGAGAAGCGGTCGAGGTGCGCGCGGCCGAACTGGCCTTCGAACATGTCGCTGAGCCGGGCGGCCGGCAGCGTCGTGACGAGACCGAGTCGATATCCTTCTTCCGATGCGCGATCGAGCCACTGGATGATCGCGTCGCGCTGATGGCGCGATTCGCGCGAATCCGGTGTTGCTTCGATTTGTGCGAATGCTGCGTCGAGACGGGTGACGATGGCTTCGATGACCACGGTGATTCCTCTTCAGAGACGTGATGATCCGTTCGCCGACGGGAATGCCACACACCTTAGCGTTCATCTTGAAAATACGACCAATTAATATTTATAGGTGACTTATATGATATGGCTTATGAATGAGGTGGCGCGCCAGAGCGGGCGCGGGGCGCGGGCCGCATGGTGTTTCCCGCGCGCATGACGTCGCATCGACGGCGTTCGACGTGATGCACCAGCGTGGCGCGCGGTTTGAATGCATTCGGCATATGCATATAAGAAAACGGCATATCGAGCGATGGCCGCCCGGCATGCCGTCTTGCGATGCCGCGTGCGTGCCGTCGATCAGTGCAGCTTGATCGACGGCTGGTTGCGGCTTTGCAGCCAGTGGCTCAGCGACTGGAACAGCGCGCGCTTCGCGCCGACCACGCTGAACAGGTGCTTGCGATACAGGAACTTGTACAGCCCGATCGCGGCGAGCCCGTCGACGATCAGCGAGCGCGAGCGCACGCCGATGTCGGCCTGGTACACGGCGCCCGCATGGCCGAGCGACACGACGGTGCCCGCATCGTGGAACGTGAAGCCGGCCACCGGCTTGCCGGCGATGCGCCGCGCGAATGCGTTGACCAGATACACGGCCTGCTGGTGCGCGACCTGCGCACGCGGCGGCAGGAAGCCGCTCGCACCCGTCGACGGGCACGCGGCGCAGTCGCCGAACGCGTACACGTGCGGATCGTCGGGCGTCTGCAGCGTGTCGGTCACGATCACCTGGTTCGAGCGGTTGAGCGCGAGGTCGCCGATGTCCCGCAGGATCGCGGGGCCCGCGACGCCGGCCGCCCAGATCGTGATGTCGCTCGCGAGCCGTTCGCCCGTCGCGGTCGTCACGGCGTCCGCGCCCACTTCCGCCACGCGCGTGTCGGTCAGCACGTCGACGTTCAGCGCGCGCAGTTGCGCGTGCATCTTGCCGGAGAGCCGTGCGTCGAGCGCCGGCAGGATGCGCGGGCCGCCTTCGATCAGCCGGATGTGCACGTCGCGTGCGGACACCAGCGCCTTGAAGCGGTACGTCGTCAGCTGCTGGACCGCGTGGCGCAGCGCGGCCGCCAGTTCGACGCCCGTCGCGCCCGCGCCGATCACGTTGATGCAGATCGGTGCCGCGCGCCGCGCGGGCTGCTGCTCGGCCAGGTGATTCGCCTTCGTGCAGGCCGCGAGGAACTTGCGGCGGAAATCCTCGGCCTGGTCGAGGTTTTCGAGCGGCAGCGCATGGCGGGCGGCGCCCGGCACGCCGAAGAAGTTCGTCACGCTGCCGACGGCGAGCACGAGGTCGTCGTAGCCGAGTTCGCGCCGCGGCAGGACTTCGGTACCGTCCGCGTCGTGCACGGCCGCGATCGTCGCGGTGCGTGCCGCGCGGTCGACCTGCTGCAGCGCGCCCTGCACGAAGCGGAAGCCGTGGCGCTTGGCCTGCGCCGCGTATTCGATCGTGTGCGAGGCCGGATCGCGATGGCCCGATGCGGCTTCGTGCAGCAGCGGCTTCCAGAAGTGCGTCGGATAGCGGTCGACGAGCACGATGTCGGCCTGGCCGCGGCGTCCGATCGTATCGCCGAGACGCGTGGCGAGCTGCAGGCCGCCGGCGCCGCCGCCGACGATCACGATGCGCGGCAGGCGCGGTGCGCGGTCCGTTGCAAGGTTGGGCGTGGTGTTGTCCATGTGGGGCTCCCGCTGAATGACGATTCGGATGACATTGCTCAAGAACCGACGATATAGTTTGGCACCCACTCGAACAATTTAATGTTTATAAGCGACTCATATGTATTCACTTATAGGAAAGACCGCGACGTTCCGGCAGCTGAAGGCGCTGGACATGATTGCGCGGCTCGGCAGCGTGTCGCGCGCGGCCGAGGAGCTGAACCTGACGCAGCCGGCCGTGTCGCTGCAGGTTCGCCTGCTGGAGGAGGCCGTGGGCGCCGCGTTGCTGCAGCGGGTGGGGCGCGGCGTGCAGCTGACCGCGGCCGGCGAGATCGTGGCGCGTTATGCGCGCGAGATCCTGCATCTGTGGAGCGAGGCCGGCGACGAAGTGGCCGCGTTGACGGGCGATCTCGGCGGCACGTTGCGGATCGGCGCGATCACGACGGCCGAGTACCTGATCCCGCCGCTGCTCGTCAAGTTCACCGCGACGCGCCCGCACGTGAAGACGTATTTCAAGGTCGGTAATCGCGACGACATCATCCGCATGCTCGCGACGCATGAAATCGATCTCGCGGTGATGGGCAGCGCGCCCAAGGAACTGCGCACGCACGCGGTCGAGTTCGCGAAGCATCCGATGGTGTTCGTCGCGGCGCCCGGCCATCCGCTGATGCAGCGCAAGCGCGTCGCGCTGAAGGATCTCGAATCCGCGCACCTGCTCGTGCGCGAACGCGGCGCGGGCACGCGCTCGACCGTCGAGAGCCTGTTCAAGAACGCGGGCCACCGGTTTCATGTGGGCTCCGAACTGTCGAGCAACGAGGCGATCAAGCAAATGGCCGAAGCGGGGCTCGGCATCGCGTTCCTGTCGTTGCACGCGTGCGCGCTCGAGCTGCGCACGGGGCTGCTCGGGCAACTGCCGTTTCCCGGCAACCCGATCGAGCGCGAATGGTATGTGGTCACGCTCGCCGACCGGCGCATCTCGCAGGTCACGGGGCTGTTCCGCGACTTCCTGATCAAGCAGGGCGCGCCGGTGATCGACGGCGCGACGGTGGCGCCGCACGATCGGCGGCGCAAGTAGGCGAACGCGTCGGCTGCCGGTCAGACGAGCCCGAAGTCGTCGTTGCTGTCGGGAATCGACGCGAGCAGCCGTTCGAGCCGGTACCCGCCCACGATGCGCAGGCACCAGGCGGCGATGGCGGTGCGGCGGGTGCGCGGGCGGGGATCGGATGCCGGGCGGGCGGCGCCGGAAGGCGAAGGCGCGACGAACGTCGCGCGCAGCGGGCAGGAATGGGGCATGGCGGGCTCCGTAGGTGTCGGATGGGGCGATCGTAAGCGCCGCGGCGCCCGCTGGCGCGCACGCAAGGATCGTCTCGAGCAGAAACGGATGATCTTTTTCCGCTCGGTGCCGGGACGGCCGCCCAGGCCCGGCGCGCGGCCCGAAAACGCGTCACAATGCGCGTTCGAACCACGAATGGGTGGAGCCCAGCCATGAGCGATCCGATTCCCGCCGTGCCGCCGGACAACGGTGTGCCGGTCAGTTTGCGTTCCAGCCGCGGGCTCGGCTGGCGGGGCTTCGGCGCGGCGCTGCTCGACATTCGCGCCGGCACGTACCGGATTCCGGCCGCCGAGCATCACCGCATCGGCGTGCATATCGGCGGGCCCGTCCGCGCGGATTGCGTGTGCGACGGCGAGCGCGTGTCGCGGATCCAGGCGCACGGCGACGTCGACGTGATTCCGGCCGGCCTGCCCGGCCAGTGGACCGACAGCGCCGACTGTCGGATCCTGCACATCATGCTCAGCGACGCGTTCGTGCGACGCACCGTCGAGCACCTCGAACTGAAGCCGTCGCACGCGCAGATCCGCCGGCGGCTGCAGGTGCGCGACCCGCGGCTGCAGCACATCGCGTGGGCGATGGCCGCCGAGCTCGAAGCGGATGACGCGTCGGACCCGCTCTATGCGGAAAGCCTGTGCACGGCGCTCGTCGCGCGGCTGGTCGACGGCCAGCCGGTGTTCCGCGAACGCCGGCGCACGCTGGCGCCGAAGGCGGCCGCGCGCGTGATCGACTATGTCGAGGCGAACCTCGAGCGGCGCATGACGCTGGCCGAACTCGCGGCGCTCGTGTCGATCAGCGTGCCGCATTTCAAGGTGCTGTTCCGCGAAACGCTCGGGATGCCCGTGCACCAGTACGTCGTGCGGCGCCGGGTGGAGCGCGCGAAGGCGCTGCTGCTCGAAGGCCGGCTCAGCATCAGCCAGATCGCGCTCGAAGCCGGGTTCGCGCACCAGAGCCACATGGCGAACTGGATGAATCGCGTGCTCGGCGCGACGCCGACGGAGATTGCGCGCTCGGGCGCGCGGGGCCGGTTGCGGCTGGCTTATGACGGGGAGGACGACGTGAAGCCTGCGCGCCGATAGCGGCCCGGCGGGCGGATTGCACGAACGGCGCCCGCATCCCGTCATCCTTTCCTGCGCGATTCATCCCTCCCTGCGCGCCTTTCCGGCCGCGCATGCCGACAATCACGACACCTTCATCCCCCAGGAGCGGATCGTGTTCGTGATCTTCGGAGCATCAGGCAACGTCGGCCTGTCGACCGTGACGACCTTGCGCCAGGCCGGCCATGCCGTGCGCGCGGTGCTGCACGACGCGCGCCAGCGTGACCGTTTCGTGCAACTCGGCTGCGATGTCGCGATCGCGGACCTGACGGACGAGAATGCCGTCGCCGCGGCGATCGACGGTGCGCAGGCCGTGCAGATCCTGTGCCCGGTGCCGGTCGCCGATCCCGATCCGGCCACGACGATGGCGCGGACGATCGACGTGGCGGCCGCCGCGCTCGCCGCGAACCCGCCGCCTGCGCTGCTCGCGTTGTCGGACTACGGAGCGGAGCTCGAAGGCAATACGGGTATCACGCGTCTGTTCCATGATTTCGAGGAACGTCTGAAGACGATCCCGACGCGACTGACGCTGCTGCGCGCCGCCGAACATCTGCAGAACTGGGCACGCGTGCTGCCGGTCGCGCTCGGCGCCGGCGTGCTGCCGAGCTTCCATCATCCGGTCGGCAAGGTGTTTCCGACGGTGTGGGCGCCCGATGTGGGCGTCGTCGCGGCGCGGCTGCTGCTCGATGCGCCGGAAGGCGGCAACGGGCCGCGCATCGTCAGCGTCGAGGGGCCGCGACGCGTGAGCGTGACGGCGATCGCGGAGACCCTCGGCGCGGCGGCCGGCCGTGCGGTCGTCGCGCACGAACTGCCGCGCGAGACATGGCAGGCGACACTGCTGCGCGCCGGGCTCGGCGAGCGCCATGCGCAGCTGATCGTCGATCTGTACGACGTGCACAACGCGGGGCGGATCGACGTCGAGGCCGACGTGTCGGAGCGGGCTTACGGGACGACGGCACCGGAGGACGCGCTCGCGCAACTGGTGCGCCGGCATGCGCGTTGAGTGAAGCAGCCGCACGCGGCGCGCATCACGCGGGCCGGCGCACCTTGTTCAGCACCGCATACGCCACCGACCCGATCACGATCCCCCAGAACGCGGACCCGAGCCCGAGCCACGTCATCCCCGACGCGGTCGCGAGGAACGTGATCATCGACGCTTCGCGGTGGTGCTCGTCCTCGAAGATTCCGTGCACGTTCGCACTGATCGCGCCGATCAGCGCGAGCCCCGCGAGGATCGCGACGAACGCCTTCGGCAGCGCGAAGAACACCGTGACGATCGTGCCCGCGAACAGCCCGCCGAGCAGGTAGAACGCGCCGTTCGCGAGGCCGGCGACGTAGCGCCGGTCCGGATCCTCGTGCGCGTCCTTGCCGGTGCAGAGCGCGGCGGTGATCGCGGCAACGACGATCGTGATCCCGCCGAAGCACGCGACGACGAGCGACATCACGCCGGTCGCGGCGATGATCGGGCGCGCCGGTGTGGGATAGCCGGACACGCGCAGGATCGTCATCCCCGGCAAGAACTGGCCGGTGAGGCTGACGACGACGAGCGGCAGCGCGAGGCTGAGCGTCGTGCCGAGCGTCCATTCGGGGGCGATGAAGACCGGCCGCGCGAGGCTCGGCGACACGTTGCCGAGATGCGTCATCCCGAGCAGCGTCGCGAGCGCGGCGCCCGTCAGCAGCACGAGCACGATGCTGTAGCGGGGCAGCAGGCGCCGGAAGATCACGTAGGCCGCGATCATGCCGAACGCGAGCACGGGTTGCGCCGACGCGGCGGAGAACGCATGCATGCCGAACGGCAGCAGGATGCCGGCCATCATCCCGCACGCGATGCCGCGCGGGATGTGGCGCACGAGCCGGTCGAAGTAGCCGGTGACGCCGATCAGCAGGATGATGACGGCGGCCGTGATGTACGCGCCGACGGCCTGGTTGAGCGTCAGTTGCGGAAACAGGCCGACGAGCAGCGCGGTGCCGGGCGCCGACCACGCGGTGACGACCGGTACCTTCAGCCTCCAGCTCGCGAACAGGCCCGATACGCCCGCGCCGATCGAGATCGCCCAGACCCACGACGACACCATCGCATTGGACGCGTGCGCGGCTTGCGACGCCTGGAAGAAGATCGCGAGCGGGCCCGCATAGGAAATCAGGACCGCGAGAAAGCCCGCGGTGATCGCGGACACGGACCAGTCGTTGCCGATCGTGCGGATCGCGCCGGGCGGGGAGTTCGGTTGCATCGTCGTCGGGAAATGCGGCGCGCGGCCGTCGGGCGGAGCCGGGGCGAATGATTGTTGGAAGCCCCGGATGAGCCGCCATTCTGGCCATTGCCGGCCCGGTTGGCAATTCGCCGGCGAAGATCGACGTTGTCGGCTTTTCGTAAGGATTGGTGCGAAAGCGGAGGGATCGCCGGCCGTCACGTACTGATCTGCAGCACCGTGTCGACCACGGCCACCTTCACGCCGCTTCCGGTCGACAGCGACGCCGTGCCTTCGTCGAACGGATGCACGGGCGGGTCGGTCGGCGTCCACGCATGGCGCGCGAGCAACGCGCGATACCCGCCGCGGATCACGAAGCCGCCGCATTTGCGCGCATACGCGTCGCGCCGCATCCGGTATGCACGCGGCAGGTCGTACCACGGCAGCTTCGGCAGGTCGTGATGGACGAGGTGATAGTTGTTGTTCAGGTACAGCAGCCGCATCGCGAAACCGGCTTCGTTGATCGTGATGCGCGCCTTCGGATGCCGCGCGGCGCGGTGCTCGTACAGCGAGCGGATCATCGCGAGCGACAGCGCGGGCCACGTGACGGCCAGCAGGTAGTACCACCACGGCACGCCGATCGCCCATTGCAGCCATGCGAGCAGCGCGATCACGCAGGCGGCGTGCGTCGCCCACATCGGCAGATAACGGAAGTCGCCGCGCCGGAACGCGGCGAAGGCATCGCCGATGGTCGCCGCGACGGAGAGCGGCGGCCCGACGACGATTCGTCCGATGAAAGTCTTGCGCGCGACCGTCAGCGCACGGCGCCAGCGCGGCAGCCGCGCCCAGCGTTCGCGCGTCACGTAGTTCGTTTCCGGATCGACGCCCGGCACGGTCAAATCTTCGTCGCGATGATGGTCGAGGTGGGTGTCGCGATACAGCGTGTACGGATACCAGACCGTCAGCGGCGGATAGCCGAGCAGCTTGTTGATGAACGCGGAGCGCGTCGGATGGCCGTGCAGCAGTTCGTGCTGCAGCGACATGTGCCATGCGCCGAGCAGGATCAGCGGCGGTGTCGCGGCCGCGAGCGGCAGGCGCCCGTCGCGCACGAGCAGCAGCACGGCGAGCCAGCCGCCGTAGATGACGGCGACCAGCAGCCAGGTCGGCCACTCGGTGCGGGCGGTGAAGCGGGCGTCGAGCGCGGCAATCGCGCGCGCATGATCGACGTCGAAGTATTCGGCCATGGCGTTGAGGCGGGATGGATCGGGCAGTGCGGGGAACGAGCGGTGGAACCGGGACGCTCGGCCCGGGTGCGCAGGTGTCTCGCGGATCACGGTCGGCCCGCCAGGCATCGCGCAGGGTGCGGCGCCGGCAGGCCCGCCAACGGTAACCGGCGGGCGCGCCATGGCCAACCAATCGATTCGTATTTGCTTATCGGCGGGCGGCCGATAAGCATCGGGGCCGCCGCCGATGCGTAGAATGCCCGCATGAGCCCATCGATCGCCGTACTCCCGATGTACAACGTGACGCCGCGCCACGCCGCCCTGTGGCGTGCGCTGTTGCGCGACACGCTCGATGCGTTCGCGCAGGCGGGCGGCCCCGCCGACGTCGTGCTGCCCGACGATCCGTTCGACGACCTGCACGCGCTGTGGCGGCGCGACGATCTGCTGCTGTCGCAGACCTGCGGCTATCCGTACCGGATGCTCGGCCTGCGCGACGTCGTGCGCTTGATCGCGACGCCCGCCTTCGACGCGGACGGCTGCGACGGCGCGCGCTACAGCAGCGTGCTGGTCGTGTCGGCGCGTGTGCACGCGGGCGGCTCGACGACGCTCGCCGCATGCCGGGGGCTGCGCGCCGCGTTCAACGGCGAGGATTCACACAGCGGGATGAACGCATTCCGGCACGCGGTCGCGCCGCATGCGCACGACGGACGCTTCTTCGGCGCGGTCACGCCGTTCGGCTCGCACGTGAACGTGCTGCGTGCGCTGGCGGCGGGCGAGGCCGATTGCGCGTCGATCGACTGCGTGACGTTTGCCTATGTGCGCGATGCGCTGCCCGATCTGCTGAAGGACATCCGGGTGATCGGCACGACGGCCTCCGCGCCGGGATTGCCGTTCATCGCGTCGCGGGCACTGCCGGAAACGCAGGTCGGCGCATTGCGGGAGGCGCTCGATCGGGCGGTGGCCGCCGATGCGGAACGGGCGCGCGTGCTGCGGCTGAAGGGATTCGAGCGGCTGTCGCCGGCCGACTACGACACGATTGCGCGGCTCGCGGAGGACGCGGCCGCGCACGGCTATCCGGAACTGGCGTGAAGCGCGGGGCGGCGCGCGGCATGGCGCGCCGCGTCGCGCGTCATGCGTCGTCTTCGTCCATCAACCGGACCTTGACCCGCTTGCCCTTGATCTTCCCCGCATTGAGCTTGCGCAACGCGTCGCGCGCGACGCCGCGCTCGATCGCGACATAGGTCGAGAACTCGGTCACGTTGATCTTGCCGATCTGCTTGCCGTCGAACCCGGCGTCGCCGGTCAGCGCGCCGAGCACGTCGCCCGGGCGGATCTTGTCCTTGCGCCCGCCGAGGATCTGCAGCGTTTCCATCGGCGGCAGCAGCACGCTGTCGTCCGCCGGCTTCAGTTCCGCGAGCGGATGCCATTCGACGTCGCGCTTCTGCGCCTGTTCGATCGCGCCGACGCGGCCCATCTCGTCCATGCTCGCGAGGCTCAGCGCCCAGCCTTGTTGATCCGCGCGGCCGGTGCGGCCGATGCGGTGCACATGCACTTCGGGGTCGGGCGTCACGTCGACGTTGATCACTGCTTCGAGCTGCGCGATGTCGAGCCCGCGCGCCGCGACGTCGGTCGCCACCAGCACCGAGCAACTGCGGTTCGCGAACTGGATCAGCACCTGGTCGCGCTCACGCTGGTCGAGCTCGCCGTGCAGCGCCAGCGCGTGGAAACCCTGCGCATGCAGCACGTCGAGCAGGTCGCGGCACTGCTGCTTCGTATTGCAGAACGCGATCGTGCTCACCGGCCGGTAGTGGTTCAGCAGCTGGCCCACCGCGTGCAGCCGCTCGTTCTCGGTCACCTCGTAGAAGCGCTGGCGGATCTTGCTGTCGTCGTGGCGCTCCTCGAGCTTGACTTCCTTCGGGTTGCGCAGGAACTGCTGGCTCAGCTTCGCGATGCCGTCCGGATAGGTCGCGGAGAACAGCAGCGTCTGGCGCGTGGTCGGGCACATCCGCGCGACCTTCGCGATGTCGTCGAAGAAGCCCATGTCGAGCATCCGGTCGGCTTCGTCGAGCACCAGCGTGTTCAGCGCGTCGAGCTTCAGGTTGCCGCGGTCGAGGTGATCCATGATGCGGCCGGGCGTGCCGACGACGATGTGCGCGCCGTGTTCGAGGCTTTGCGCCTGCGGGCGCATCGGCGTGCCGCCGCACAGCGTCAGCACCTTCACGTTTTCTTCGGCACGTGCGAGGCGGCGCACTTCCTGCGCGACCTGGTCGGCCAGCTCGCGCGTCGGGCACAGGATCATCGCCTGCACGTCGAAGCGGCGCGCGTCGAGGCGCGCGAGCAGTGCGAGCGAGAACGCGGCGGTCTTGCCGCTCCCCGTCTTCGCCTGGGCGATCAGGTCCTGGCCGGCCAGCGCGACCGGCAGGCTCGCGGCCTGGATCGGCGTCATGTCGACATAGCCGAGCTGCGCGAGGTTCGCGAGCGTGGCGGGCGTCAGTGGCAGCGCGCTGAAGGGCGTGGGCGTCGATTGGGTCATGTCAGGACAGGTCTCCGAGGTAGGGGCGGCCTTCCATCTGCTCGTAGACGACGTTGCCTTCGTCGTCCTCGAAGCGTTCGAGGTAGTTGCGCGCGCCGCACAGCGGGCAGCGGAACAGCAGCCCCTGGCCTTCGTCCTTGATGACGACGTCGGACTGCTCCCACTGCGTGCCGCAGCTCTGGTTTCTGCAGGTAAACACGGTCTTTCTCCAGCTGAATTCGGTTGATGGCGCGCCCGGGCGGGCGCGGCAACGGCGGGCGGCGCTCGCGCGGCTCGGGCGCGGGCCGCACCGGCGGTGGCTCGGGTTGTGTCGATGCGGATGATGGATCGGGCGGCGACGGGGTCGCGCGTGCCGCAATTCTAGCGGATGCGGGGGCGTCCGCCCGGCGCGCGCCAAGAAAAACGGCCGCCCCGGAGGGCGGCCGTGCGGCGTGGCGAAACGGGGCCGGGCGCGTTACAGCGCCATGTCGGCCGATGCCTTCGCCGGGCGGGCCGGCGCGTTGCCGGCCGGCTGCGACGGCACGCCGAGGTCGATCTTCGGCGGCGGCGACAGCTGCAGCACGTCGCTCGTGTAGGTCCATTCCTCGACGACCTTCGCCGGGCTGTCGTTCAGCTTCGTGCCGTAGCTCGGCACGATCTGGCGGATCTTCTGCTGCCACTCGGGCGTCGCGACCTTGTCCTTGAACACCTTCTTCATCAGGTTCAGCATGATCGGCGCGGCCGTCGACGCGCCCGGCGATGCGCCGAGCAGGCCCGCGATGCTGCCGTCCTGCGACGCGACGATCTCGGTGCCGAGCTTCAGCACGCCGCCCTTGACCGGGTCGCGCTTGATGATCTGCACGCGCTGGCCGGCCTGCCACAGGCGCCAGTCTTCCTTCTTCGCGTTCGGGAAGTATTCCTTCAGCGCGTTGAAGCGATCGTCGTCCGACAGCATCAGCTGGCCGGCGAGGTACTGGACCAGCGGGAATTCGTCGACGCCCACCCGCATCATCGGCGCGACGTTGTGCAGGTTGGTGCTCTTCGCGAGGTCGAAGTACGAGCCGTTCTTCAGGAACTTGGTCGAGAACGTCGCGAACGGCCCGAACAGGATGATCTTCTTGCCGTCGATGATCCGCGTGTCGAGGTGCGGCACCGACATCGGCGGCGAGCCGACCGACGCCTTGCCGTAGGCCTTCGCGAGGTGCTGCTTCACGACCTCGGGGTTGTCGGTCACGAGGAACGAGCCGCCGACCGGGAACGCGCCGTAGTCCTTCGCCTCGGGGATGCCCGACGCCTGCAGCAGGTGCAGCGCACCGCCGCCCGCGCCGATGAACACGAACTTCGCGTCGACGGCTTGCGGCGGTTCATCCGAGTGCAGCTTGACCCACGACACGTGCCACGTGCCGTCGGCATTGCGCGTGATCTCGCGCACTTCGCTCGACAGCGACAGCGTGAAGTTCGGCTGCGTCTTCAGGTAGCCGACGAACTGGCGCGTGATCTCGCCGAAGTTCACGTCGGTGCCGATCGGCGTCCACGTCGCCGCGACCTTCTGGTTGCGGTCGCGGCCTTCCATCATCAGCGGTACCCACTGCTTGATCTGGTCGTAGTCTTCCGAATACTGCATCCCGCGGAACAGCGGGCTCGCCTGCAGCGCCTCGTAGCGCTTCTTCAGGAAGCGCACGTTGTCGTCGCCCCACACGAAGCTCATGTGCGGCGTCGAGTTGATGAACGAGTGCGGGTTCTTCAGCACGCCCTGCTTGACCTGCCACGCCCAGAACTGGCGCGAGATCTGGAACGACTCGTTGATCTCGATCGCCTTCGAGATGTCGATCTTGCCGTCCGCCTTCTCCGGCGTGTAGTTCAGTTCGGCGAGCGCCGAGTGGCCGGTGCCGGCGTTGTTCCAGCCGTTCGAGCTTTCCAGCGCGACGCCGTCGAGGCGTTCGACCATCGTCATCGACCAGTCGGGCTGGAGTTCGTGCAGCCAGACGCCGAGCGTCGAGCTCATGATGCCGCCGCCCACCAGCAGGACGTCGACCTTCTTCGTATCGGCGGCGTGCGCGGACGACGTCGCGACGCACAGCGCGAGCGCCGACAGTATTACCCGTAACGTTTTGATCACAGCAGATCCCTTTTTCAACTTGGATACATCGGTTTGCCATGCCGCCCGGCGCGCGGTTCCATTGCGCCGGCATGCGGATCCGGAGATCCGGATCGCGAATCCGGAATTCCGGATCGACGCGATGCGCCGTTGCATTTGCGCACGCGCAGCCGTTCGGAAGGACACCTTCGGATCGGCTTCCCGCGGGCAGGCAATCGCAGCATCGCGAGGGTGCGCAACGTGCCCGGGCCCTTGTGGCAAGCCTCGGCGGAACGCGCTTCAGGCTGCGTGGAAAGGCGCCGCGCGCGATGCGTTTTTGCGGGGGCGGGGTGGCAAGGGGCGCGTAATATAACCGAACTCGGACAACGTGTCGCAGACGACGAATGCCCCTGTTTTCGTGGGGTTTTTTGCGTGTCCGGGTTTCCGGAATGACGGTGCGCGGGGCGGGAAAACCGGCGGGGTCGGAAGCGCGAAATGCGGGCGACGGACACGCCGTGCGCCACGCGGGTACGTCATCGGGCCGCGGCGTTGCACCGCGCCCCGTTCACGTCGAATCACTTCACTTCGCTTCGCCGTTCCGGCAGAACTGCGCGTAGGCCGGTGCCGAATTCGCGAAGCCATGTGCCTTCGCGAGTTCCCACGGACGCTCGCACTGCTGCGTATGCTCGCACCATGCGTAGCCGGCCGAGCCGATGCAGCCGTGTGCGTCGCGATCGCCGCCGACGATCGGCGGAGCCGCTTGCGCGGAGGGATCGGCCGGCGCCGATGCACTGGCCGGCGCGGACGATTGCGCGGCACAGGCGCTCAATGCGAATGCGCAGGCGATCGCGGCGGCCAACGACGCGGCGGGAAGGTAACGTTTCATCGGGTAGCGCTCCATGGGATGACGATCGGTGGCGGATGCCCGCATACGGGCGCATGGACGCGTGATCAATCACGCGTCCGGCACCGGCACGCGCGACGAGAACTTCACCTCGCGCAACGCGAGGCTCGACTGGATCGACGATACGCCGGCCTGCTTTCGCAGCACGCGCTCGACGAATTCCGCATACGCGTCGAGATCGGCCGCGACGACCTGCAGCAGGTAGTCGGCGGCGCCGGTGATCTTGTGGCACGACGTGACTTCGTCGTGACGCCGCATCACCTCCTCGAAGTGATCCGAATCCTGATCCGAGTGCATGTTGAACGTGACCTGCACGAACGCGAACACGTTCATGCCGAGCGCGCGGCGGTCGAGGTTCGCCTGGTAGCCGGTGATCACGTGCTCGTCCTCGAGCCGCTTGCGGCGGCGCCAGCACGGCGTGACGCTCAGCGACAGCTTCTCGCCGAGCGTCGCGTTCGACAGCGCGCCGTCTTCCTGCAGCAGGCGGAGCATTGCGCGGTCGACACCGTCCAGTTCAACCGAAGCGCGATTTTTGCTCATATCCGGTGTCTCGTAGACAGATTTCTCAAAATTGTACGAAACGAAGAAGCGAAAAGCAAAGTTATTGCCGGCCGGCGTCAATAGACTGTTACCACCCCATTCCCCTGGTCATCACGGCAACGGTCAATCATGCTCACGGTCTACAGCAGCGATCACCACCTGCATCGCGGCGTCGAACTGAAGGACGGCGCGATCACCGAGTCGTTCGAAAACCCGCTTCGCGCCGAAACGGTGCTCGCGCAGGTCCGCACGGCGGGCCTCGGCGACGTGATCGCGCCGCGTGCGTTCGACCGCGCAAGCTACGCCGGCGCGCACAGCACGCGCTACGTCGATTTCCTCGCCGGCGCGTGGGACGAATGGACGGCGACCGGCCGCACCTGCCAGGCGCTGCCGCTCGTGTGGCCGGTGCGCGCGATGCCGGCGTCGGCCGCGCTGCCCGATTTCATCGACGGCAAGCTCGGCTTCTTCGCGATGGATGCCGGCGCGCCGATCAACGCGGGCACGTGGGACGCGGTGAGCGCGAGCGCGAACTCGGCGCTCACCGGTGCCGACCTGCTGTCGGGCGGCGGCGCGCGCGCGGCGTTCGCGCTGTGTCGCCCGCCCGGCCATCACGCGGGCCGCGAGTACATGGGCGGCTACTGCTACCTGAACAACGCGGCGATCGCGGCACAGCACGGCATCGCGAGCGGTGCCGCGCGCGTCGCGGTGCTCGACGTCGATTTCCACCACGGCAACGGCACGCAGGACATCTTCTACACGCGGCCGGACGTGCTGTTCGCGTCGCTGCACGGCGAGCCGTCGGTGTCGTACCCGTACTTCTCCGGCTATCCGGACGAGCGCGGCGAGGGGGCGGGAGCAGGCTTCAACCTGAACCTGCCGCTGCCGAAGGGCACGCAGTGGGACACCTACTCGGCGGCGCTTGGCCACGCCGCGGCGGCGATCGCGCGGCACGCGCCCGACCTGCTCGTCGTGTCGCTCGGCGTCGACACGTTCGAGCACGACCCGATCAGCCATTTCAAGCTGCGCTCGCCCGACTTCCTGCGGATCGGCGAGGCGCTCGCGCGCCTGAACCTGCCGACGCTGTTCGTGATGGAAGGCGGCTACATGGTCGACGAGATCGGCATCAACGCGGTGAACGTCCTGCTGGGATTCGAAGGGCGCGCGTGAGCGCATGCGCGGCCTTCTACGAACGACGGATCCGGACACGAACGAAGCGTGATTAAGGAGGAGACAGGCATGAACCGGCATCACAAGACGGCACTCGCCACCGCGGCCGCACTGACGTGCGCACTGGCCGCATGGCCCGCGCATGCGGACGACATCGTGCGCATCGGGCACGTCGCGCCGCTGACCGGCGCGATCGCGCATCTCGGCAAGGACAGCGAGAACGGCGCGCGGCTCGCGGTCGAGGAAATCAACGCGAAGGGCCTGACGATCGGCGGCCGGAAAGTCACGCTGCAACTCGACGCGCAGGACGACGCGGGCGATCCGCGCACCGCGACGCAGGTCGCGCAGCGGCTCGTCGACGACAGGGTCGTCGGCGTCGTCGGCCATCACAACTCGGGCACGTCGATCCCGGCGTCGCGCGTGTATCGCGACGGCGGCATCGTGCAGATCTCGCAGGCCGCGACCAATCCGACGTACACGCAGCAGGGGTTCAAGACGACCTATCGCGTCGTCGCGACCGACGCGCAGCAGGGGCCGGCGCTCGCGATGTACGCGGCGAAGCACCTGGGCATCAAGACGGTCGCCGTGGTCGACGATGCGACCGCGTACGGGCAGGGCCTCGCGACCGAGTTCGAGAAGGCCGCGCAATCGGCCGGGATGACGGTCGTGTCGCGCGACGCGACCAACGACAAGGCGATCGATTTCCGCGCGATCCTCACGAAGATCAAGGGCGAGAACCCGGACGCGATCATGTACGGCGGAATGGATGCGACGGGCGGCCCGCTCGCGAAGCAGGCACGCCAGCTCGGCCTGCGCGCGAAGCTCCTCGCCGGCGACGGCGTGTGCTCGACCGACCTGCCGAAGCTCGCGGGCTCGGCGTCGGACAACGTCGTGTGCTCCGAAGCCGGCATCGCGCTCGAGAAGATGCCGGGCGGCGCGGCATTCGCGAAACGCTACGAAGCGCGCTATCACCAGCCGATGCAGGTGTATGCGCCGTTCTCGTACGACGCGGTGTACATCATCGTCGACGCGATGAAGCGCGCGAATTCGACGAACCCGGCGAAGGTGCTGGCCGCGATGCCGGCCACCGACTATCGCGGCGTGATCGGCGAGACGAGCTTCACGCCGCAGGGCGACCTGAAGCACGGCGCGATCTCGGTGTTCACGTACAGGGGCGGCAAGAAGGCGCTGCTCGACATCGTGAAGATGTGACGCGGTGCGCGCCGGTATCGCGCGCCCGTCGCGCGCCCGGACCTCAGGCCGCGATATCGGCGAACACGTCGTGGTCGATCACGCCGGGCACGAGGCGCGGCTGCCGCAGCCAGTCGAACGCGAGTTCGACGACGAGCGGTGTCGGCCGGCTGCAATGCAGCGACCCGACGGACTCGCGGTCGATCCACGCGCAATGCGTGATCTCGCTCATCGGGCGCGCGATCGCATCCGGATCGATCTCGGCGAGAAACACGTGGTGCACCTTGTGCGCGCCTGCGATCCGGAACAGATAGCGGGCATTGCCGCACGCGAGCCCGGTTTCCTCGAGCAGTTCGCGGCGCGCGGCGTCGCGCAACGATTCGCCGGGCCGCGGCGTGCCGCCGGGCAGTACCCAGCGGGCATTCAACCGGGCGACCAGCAGGATCCGGTCGCCGCGTCGGCACAGCACGGTGGCGCGTTCTTTCATGCGGGTTTCCCGATTGAATGCCCGTGTGTCGAATCGACGGGCAAAAAAACGCCGCTCGGCAAGAGCGGCGAAGAACGGAGATGGATACTGGCGTGTGCCGGACGGGATGACCGCTTCATCCGGCACGCTCATTGTGGCGAGCGTCGCACGCGCAGTGAATCAGACAAGTCTGATTTGAGCGCGGCCAGCGGGCGCATCGCTCCGGAGCGATGTCCCCGCCGCTTACACCCGCTGCGCGCGTGCGCCGTCCGTGCGGCGTTCGGCGTCGTGCACGATGTGCAGTTCACGCGTGCGGATCGGCAGCGCGCAGTCCGCGTCGGCGAGCGTCTTGCGCACCTGGCGTGCGAGGCGCCAGCGCATCGCCCAGAACGTGTCGGTATGGGTCCACACGCGCAGGTTCGCGACGGCCGTGCTGTCGTCGAAGCGCATCACCATCACGTCGGGCGCGGGATCCTGCAGCGCGTCGGGATCGGCCGCGGCCAGCGCGCGCAGCGCGTCGAGTGCGCGATCGATATCGTCGTGTACCGACACGTCCACTTCGAGATCGAGGCGGCGCGTCGGATTGCGCGTGTAGTTGCGGATCGCGCTGCCCCACAGCGCGCTGTTCGGCACGTATTCGCAGATACCGTCCGGCTTTGTCAGCCGCGTCATGAAGAGCCCGACCTCGTCGACGGTGCCCGCGACGCCGGTGCCGCCGTCGATGTAGTCGCCCACCTTGAACGGCCGCAGCAGCAACAGCATGATGCCCGCCGCGATGTTCTGCATCGTGCCCTGCAGCGCGAGCCCGATCGCGAGGCCGGCGGCCCCGAGCACCGCGATGAGGCTCGCGGTCTCGATGCCGAGCTGCGACAGCGCGCCGACGATCGCGACGATGCGGATGCCCCAGACGGCGACGTCGCAGAGGATCGGCCGCAGCGTGTCGTCGACGCGTTCCTTGTTCGCGAGCAGCCGGTTCAGCCAGCGGCCGATGCGTTTGGACAGCCACCAGCCGGCGACGAGCAGCGCCAGGCCGGCGCAGAGCCGGAGGGAGAGCGTGGACAACGCGTTCCACAGGAACGTCCAGCGTTCCGGATGAAATTGATCGAGAAACATGACGGGATTCCGGGTTGAAGACAGGGGGCGCGGTATGTCGTGCGCAGGCAGCCTTCGACTCTACCCGGCGCACGGCGGTTCGCGCGATTGCACGGGGTCGGACGGTGGAAACGCAATTTCGTTCGTGTACTAAACGGCATTTTCCAAAAATAAGATTGGTCCTATTTAGCCGAAGTGGGTACGCCGATACACTCGGTTTCAAGTTGCCGGGCCGCGCCGATCATGGTTCGTGATGCCCGGTTTTTCCGTGTTTTTTCCCGATTTTTCATTGATAGCGAGTGACGACGTCATGCGGTTAGACCTGCGTTCCCGTCTCGCACGCGAACAAGGTCGACCCGCCGAGCGCGGCGTCCGATGTTTTCCGACGCTCCGCGCGCTGATGCGCGGTGTCGCCGCGGCGGCCTGCGTGGCCGGCGCGCACGGGTCGGCGGCGCAAGCGGTGCACGATGCCGCCTTCGCACCAGCGACCGCGGAATCCAGCGACCTTGCCGGCGTGCCTTTTTTCAGTTCCGCCCGAACGACGTGGGGCGGTTTGCGCGCGTCGGTCGTGCCGCTCGACGTCGCGTACGCATCGTACGCGTTGCACGGGCCGCCGGCCGCCGAGCGCGACGGCCCCGTTGCCCGCTTCGGTGCATGCGTGGCTTACCGCGTGCTGTGCGAGGCGGCACGCGGCGCGGTCGAACGCAGTTATGCAGCGCGGTTCGATTACGGCCTTGCGTCGCCGTTGCCCGCGCTGGATCCGCCATCGGTGCCCGGGCGTCCCGCCGTCGATCTCGCATCGGCCGAGGCGTTCACGCTCGCGCCGCCCAGCCGCGGCACCCGTGCCGGCGCGATCACCGGCACCTTGCGGGCGTCGCTGGCGCGCGCCGAACTGCCGGCCGGCGTCGCCGCGCAGATCACCCGCTTGCTGGCCGGACGCGTCGATCCGACGCAGCGTGGTGCGGCCGGCGACACCTTCCGCGTCGCCTTCGAATCCGACGGCAGGGCGAAGCAGCCGGGCCGTGCACGCGTGACGGCGCTCGATATCCGCTTTCGCGGGCAGCGGGTCGCGGCCGTATGGTTCGTGCCCGATGCGCGCGCGCCCGGCGCGTACTACGACCTCGACGGCATGCCGCTCGCTGGTTCGCGGTTTGCCATGCCGGTCGCCGCGACGCGGATCAGCTCGCATTTCGGTGCGCGCGTGCATCCGGTGAGCGGCGCGCGTCACGTGCATTCCGGCGTCGATCTCGCGGCGCCGGCCGGGCGCGCGGTGCATGCGTCGGAGCGCGGCGTCGTGACGTTCATCGGCACCGAGCCGCGCGGTTACGGCAAGTACGTGGTGATCCGTCATGACGGCGGTTATGCGTCGTACTACGCGCACCTGTCGGCGTTCGATCCGGCGTTGCGAACCGGCATGCGGGTCGTGCGCGGCCAGCGCGTCGGTGCGGTCGGCAGCACGGGGACGGCCACCGGCCCGCATCTGCACTTCGAGGTGCGCAGGCATGCCCGCCTTGTCGATCCGATCGCGCTGGTGCAGGCGACCAAAGCGGCGAAGCTCAAGGGGGAGCAACGCGTGGCGTTCCGCCGCGTGGCGCGCGATGCGCGCACGCAACTGGCGTTGGCGGCGCTGGCGCAGCCGGTGGCAATGTCGAAGGTCGATGCGCCGCAGGCGGGTTGACCGCCAGCCTCCGAAGTCCGTCGATGCCGGTCGCAATGACCGGCATCGTTGCGTGGGCCAACCGGTGCTCCGTCGCCACCGAATGTGCGCGTCGCCGGCGCTCGTACGGCAGGACGGGGCCTACGTCCGTCCGGTGCTTTCAGCCCAGTCCGATGTACCCGTCTTTGTCCCGTCGCTAAGATTTTCGTATGCAACGCGCATGGCGATTTCCGCTGGTGATCGTCGCTGTCGCGTTCGCGCGTCAATCGGCTCGATCGCGCGCGCCGGATGGTGTCCGCAGGCGTGTCGACGCTTCATGTGTTGACGGCCGCGGCGCGGAATGCGCGACGACACAACGGGATGAAAAACCATCTATGTCAAAACTTGACCTCACATCGAAACGCACCTGGAGCGCACTGGCGGCGATCGCGGTCGTGGCCGGCGCACTGACGTCCGCGCTCGCGTGGGCGGCGGGCTGGATCGGATCGCGCACGACGAGCGCATCGCTGGTGTCCGAGACGCCGCAGCCGTTTCCGCCGGGCTTTCGCCGCGCGCACGGCAAGGGCATCTGTTTCGCCGGCACCTTTCGTCCCGACAGCGCGGCGGTGCCGTTGTCGACCGCGCGCGTCTTCACGCAGGCGGATATTCCCGTCGTCGGGCGGCTCTCGATCGGGACCGGCAGTCCGCATGCGGCAGACAGTTCCACGACGACGCTGAGCATGGCCCTGCTGCTGACGACCGACGACAAGCAGCAATGGCGGATGGCCATGAACAACCAGCCGTACTTCGCGACACACGAACCGGAAGGTTTTCTGGCGATGCAGCGGGCAACGGCTCCCGATCCGGCCACCGGCCAACCCGACCCGGAGCGGGTAGCCGCTTTTCTGAAGGCGTACCCGGAGGCAGGGAAGTTCATGAAATGGGCGGCACGGGAACCGGCACCGGGCAGCTTCGCCGGCGCGACGTTCCATAGCGTCAACGCCTTTTATCTCGTGGCCGCCGACGGGCACCGGCAAGCGGTGCGCTGGATGATGCGCCCGCATGATCCCTTCGTGCCCTTGAGCGATGTTCAACGGCGGAAGGCCGACCACGACTTCCTGTTCGAAGGCGTGCGCGCGCGGCTCGCGCAGAAGCCGCTCTATTGGGACTACGTACTGCAGCTCGCGCAGCCCGGCGATGCCGTGGACGACGCATCGCAGCCGTGGCCGGCCGATCGCAAGCAGATCGTCGCCGGCACGCTGGAAATGACGGGCGTCGTCGAGCAGGCGGAGGGCGCCTGCCGGGACATCAACTTCGATCCTTCGATCGTGCCCGCGGGCGTCGAGGTGTCGAACGATCCGATCCTGAATGCGCGTTCGGGCGCATACGCGCATTCGTTCAATCGCCGCGAGCGGGAAATCGGCTACGGCAAGGCGACCGAGGCGGTCGGCAAGCAGGAGGTCAAATGAGTACGCAAAAGCGCGCGAGCGGCGGCGCGCCGCGCCATTTCAATGCGCTGGCGAGAGGTCTGCACTGGTTGATGGCCGCGATGATCCTGGCCATGCTGTTCATCGGTGCGGGCATGATGACGTCGTTGCATCATCGAATCTGGCTGATCGACCTGCATCGGCCGCTGGGTATCGCAATCCTCGTGCTCGCGCTGCTGCGCGTCGCGAACCGGTTGCACAGCCGGCCGCCCGCACTGCCCGAGAATCTCCCGCATTGGCAGAGGCTGGCCGCGAAGGCATCGCACTGGATGTTGTATGCGCTGATGCTGGCGCTTCCACTGATCGGGTGGGCGCTGCTGTCGGCGGGCGGTTTCCCGATCGTCCTGTTCAAGGGCGTCAATCTGCCGGCGATCGTGCCGGCCAGTCCGATCCTCTTCGCATGGCTGCGCGATGCGCATGGCCTGTTGGCGCGACTGCTGTTCGTCGTCGTCGTGGGCCATCTGTCGGCTGCCCTGGTTCATGCGTGGATCTACCGGGACGGCGTTTTCTCGAGCATGGCACGAGGCGAGCGCCGACGCGGATAAGCGGCCCAGTGTCTGACTGTCGCCGGAGCCTGTCGAATGACGGCTCCGGCGACAGTCGTCCGGCAAGCTGGAATACGTATTGGCCGGTTCGATAATCGAATCGGCGAGTGGGTGTACCGGATGCGGGTCGTCCGCATCGTGCAGAGCAGCATCGTCGAGCGGCATATCGCCAATGCATGGCCAACGAATGGCGGCATTGCGTCAGTATTTCCGAATCGCCCGAAATCCGTCATCCGCACTTTCAGCGTTTTCGTCCAAACCGGCAAATTCAACCGGTTTCCCCGCCGCGCGGCCGCCGCGCAAAGGGTTGCTGCAAAGCAGCAGCCCAGCCCGTTTCGCTTGTTTCCCAATCCGAAATGAATCGCCGCGTGATTGCCGATATCACGCAATCGCATCTTGCGATTATTTCGAGACAGGTGATATAACCCGGTTCACGCACCGATTTGCAGCAATAACGTCACCAATAAATGCGAGCGGAAAAATGAAAAGAAAGGCGCGGAATCTGGGTTTGGGTGGAGTGGCGATCCTGACCGGCGCAATGCCGGTCGGTACGTATGCGACATGCTCGGCCACCGCGCCGGGCAGTGGCACGACCGTCACGTGTACCGGCGCGAACGCGCCGTCGGTCGTGGCCACGGCCGGCAGCACCAACGTGACGATCAACCTCGATTCGACGGTGACGGGCAGCTACGTGCTGTCGTCCGCGCCGACACCGTTCTCCGTCGACACGTCGAGCACGGTCACCAACAACGGCAACCTGTCGATGTCCGGCAACGGCACGGGCGTCGCGAACCGCGGCGCGGTGCTGCTCGGCGTGAACAACGGCAATACGCTCACCAACGGCGCGGCCGGCGTGATCGCGACGACCGGTCAGTACAACGACGGGATGGCCGCGAACGGCAACAACAACACACTCGTCAACAACGGCACGATCACGACCACCGGCAACAACGCGTACGGGATGACGGCCGCGTGGGGGCAGAGCAATCCGGGCGCGGCGGGCAACCAGATCGTCAATACGGGCACCGTGACGACGTCCGGCAACAACGCGCGTGCGGCGTCGCTGCTCGGCGGCAACGGCACGATCACCAACAGCGGCACGCTGACGTCGAACGGCCGCGATGCGCCGGCCGTCTACATGCAGGGCAACAACGACACGCTGGTCAACAGCGGCACGATCCAGACGACCGGTACCGCGACGAGCGGCGGCAGCGTCGACGCCGTCGTATCGAACACGCTCGGCAGTTCGTTCACGGCGACGATCGCGAACCAGGCCGGCGGCAGGATCATCAGCAACAACGGGATCGGCGTGCGGTCGACCAACGGCGCGACCACCATTACCAACGCGGGGCTGATCCAGGGCGGCGGCGGTACCGCGATCCAGGGCGGCAACGGCAACGTGGCGCTGATCCTGCAGACGGGCTCGCAGATCGTCGGCACGGCGAACGGCGGCGCCGGCGCCAACACGGTGACGCTGCAGGGCACGGGCACCGCGTCGAACGCGTTCACGAACTTCCAGAGCCTGACGATGGCCGGCACCGACTGGACGTGGGCCGGCACCGGCACGTTCTCGACCGCGCTGGTGCAGAGCGGCACGCTGAACCTCATCGGCACGCTCGGCACGACGACGGCGTCGGTCGTCGCGGCCGTCAACGCGGGCGCGACGCTGCAGGCGAATGCGTCGAACCTGCCGCTGTCCGTCACCGACAACGGGCTCGTGCGCTTCCAGCAGGACAGCGCCGGCACGTACACGGGTACGATCGGCGGCTCGGGCGCGGTGGAGAAAACCGGTGCGGGGACGCTGACGGTCAAGCCTTCTTCTGCCGGCGGCAACACGTACTCGGGCGGCACGACGATTATGCAGGGCACGCTGTCGGTCGCGGCGGACAACGCGCTCGGTGCGGCGTCGGGAGGCTTGACGTTCAACGGCGGCACATTGCAGCTTGGTAGCTCGTTCAACCTGTCGTCGAGCCGTATGGTGTCGATCACGCCCGGGGGCACCGGCACAATCGATACGCAGGGCTTCAACACGACACTGACGCAGAACTTCACAGGTAATGGCTCCCTGACGAAGCTGGGCAGCGGCACGTTGACGCTGAACGGCCCCAGCAATGTCACAGGTTTCACCCAAATCAAGGCGGGAACGCTGGTGCTTGGCGATGGACTGGGTGGACCTGCCACGATGACCGGTGGCGGCGGGGCGAGGATCGAGCCCGGTGCAACATTCGGCGGTTACGGCAGCGTGGCGGGCGACGTAGTGAACTATGGCACGGTTGCCGTCGCGAACGCATTGACCGGCCTCGCGAGCGGCCGCAACGGCAACCTGGAGATCAAGGGGCTGCTGACGAACGCGGGGCTCTTGCAACTGGGTGGCGCCGGCGTTGGCAACACGCTGACGATCGTCGGTGGCGGCTACATCGGGCAGAACGGGACGGTTGCGCTGAATACTTATCTGGCCGGGGATGGCGCGGCATCGGATCGGCTGATTGTCGGCACAGGCGGTGTCAGCGGCTCGTCGATGCTGAAGGTGACGAACGTGGGCGGCCCCGGCGCGCAGACAACGGGCGACGGCATCCAGGTCGTGCAGCTGAACAATGGCGGGACGTCTGGCGCGGGCGCGTTCTCGCTGTCGGGCGGCACGGTGAGCGCGGGCGCGTATTCGTATTTCCTCGCGAAGGGCGGCACGGCGAACGGCACCGGCGACAACTGGTACCTGCGCAACACGGTACCGCCCAAACCGCAGCCGCCGGTGGTCGAGCCCGGCCAGCCGACGCCGCCGACCGAACCGCCGGTCACGCCGGCCGAAGGCACGCCGGGATCGATCGTTGAAGCTGTCGACAATGCAGGCACCGGCGGTAACCCGGAACCGATCTACCGTCCCGAAGTGCCGCTGTACGCGGAAGCGCCGGCCGTCGCGCGCCAGCTCGGCCTGCTGCAGATCGACACGTTCCATGACCGGCAGGGCGAACAGGGCTTGCTGGCCGAGAACGGTTCGGTGCCCGCGTCATGGGCACGCGTGTGGGGCGGCAAGAGCGACATCAAGCAGAAGGGCGACGTGACGCCGTCGTTCGACGGCACGGTGTGGGGGATGCAGGTCGGGCAGGATCTCTACGCCGATACGACTGCCGGTGGCCATCGCAATCACTACGGCTTCTTCCTCGGCTTCTCGCGCGCGGTCGGTGACGTGAACGGTTTTGCTCTTGCACAGCAGGACATGGGCGTCGGCTCGCTGCAGGTCAATGCGTACAACCTCGGCGGTTACTGGACGCATATCGGCCCGGGCGGCTGGTATACGGATGCGGTCGTGATGGGCAGTGCACTCACGGTGCGCACGCATTCGAACGACAACGTGAGCGGCTCGACGAACGGCAACGCATTTACGGGTTCGGTCGAAGCGGGCTTCCCGATCGCGCTCGGTTACGGGCTGACGCTGGAGCCGCAGGCGCAACTGGTGTGGCAGTACCTGTCGCTGGACAAGTTCAACGACGGCGTGTCGGATGTCACGTGGAACAACGGCAACACATTCCTCGGCCGGATCGGCGCTCGCCTGCAATACGCGTTCGATTCGAACGGCGTGAGCTGGAAGCCATACCTGCGCGTGAACGTGCTGCGTTCGTTCGGCAGCGACGACAAGACGACATTCGGCGGTTCGACGACGATCGGAACGCAGGTCGGGCAGACGGCCGGTCAGGTCGGTGCGGGGCTGGTCGCGCAACTGACGAAGCGCGGCAGCGTGTATGCGACGGTCAGCTATCTGACGAACCTGGGCGGCGAGCACCAGCGCACGATCACGGGGAATGCGGGTGTGCGGTGGGCGTGGTGAGGGCGCGCCGTGGCAGCGATTCGGCTGCGGCGCGGGCAATCGATGCTCGCATGGAGCATGCGTATCGCAACTAGCAGCAATGCAGCATTCGAAGTTCGTTGCAGCGAGCCCGATCCGGAAAGGCGATGCGTTTGCGATCGTGAAGTTCGACGAGAAGTGCCCGATGGTCGTGCCGACCTTCGATGCCGCGAAGAAAGTGGTGTGTCAGCAACTTGGAGCGCGGGCGCCGCAGCACGCGATAACGGCGCTGATCGACGAGCTGGCCGCGCAGACGATGATTCAGCAGTAAGCGTGTGCGAGCCGGTCACGCCGCTGCCATTGTCGATGACGGCGGATTTTTTCAGAGTACGTGCAACGCAAGAATTAGATCGTTTAGCTAACTGACGAATCGCGAGGAGGTCGCCTTAGAGTCCGAAGGAAGCGTGTAGAGACGCATTGACATGCCGAAGCCAGATACCCGGCTCACCTGGCCTGACGAGCGTGACCTGATCGGGGCTCGTGACCGGCAACGGGCACGTCGCGTTGTCGCGGGAGTCTCAATACATGCGGGTGGTCACGTGTACGTGGCGCGTTGACCGGAAGGACTCGACAGCTTGATGAGAATTAGCAAATTTGCTAACATTGCGATGAAGAAGTGGACGATCCTGTACTACGACGAACGAGTAAAACGTGATGTGTTCGCTTTGCCCAAGGGCATTCTGGCTGGCTACCTCCGACTGATCGAGACGATGGAAGAATACGGTGCGGATCTACGGATGCCGCATTCGCGCGCGATGGGGGAAGGATTGTTTGAGTTGCGCCCGCGAGGTCGCGAGGGCATCGGGCGCGTGTTCTATTGCATGCAGGTGGGGTATGACCTCGTCGTCCTGCATTCCTTCGTCAAGAAGACCCAGGAAACATCCGGCGACGAGTTGCGAATCGCCCGCCGGCGAATGAAGGAGGTACGTAACAATGGCTAAGGCCCGCCGCGCGCATGCAAGCGAGGAGCGGTATGCACCGGTCCGACACACTGCCGAAGACACCGCGCGTCTACTTACCGATCCGGCGATCAAGGCGGAGTACGATGCGCTGGAAGAGGAGTTCACCGCGCTTCGTGCGTTGCTCGACGCGCGTAAAGACGCGGGCCTGACTCAGGCTCAGGTCGCCGAACGAATGGGCACTACGACATCGGCCGTATCCAGGCTCGAAGCTTCGTTTTCGAGCGAGAAGCACTCGCCGTCGTTTGCGACGCTGCGCAAGTACGCCGCAGCGTGCGGCAAGAAGCTCGTCATTTCGTTCGCTTGAACACGCCGGCGTCAGGCGCTGATCAGCCGAAGGTGCGGATACCAAAGTCGACCGCTTACGCCGCCTGTTCGACCGGCAACCAGACTTCCAGCACGCCGGCACCCGTCACCGGATCGTAGTCACCGCTGTAGCGCTCGAACTCGGGCGCGTCCACCGCCTTGAATCCCGACGTCGGCAGCCAGCCGTTCCAGATGCTGTGGAAGGTCTGGTGCAACGTCGAGATATGCCCGGCGTGTTCGAACACCGCGTAGCGCTGCGGCGCCAGTTCGACCCAGCGAAACGGCGCGGGCAGCCGGTCGACGCGCGTGACTTCCACGCCCGCGATGTATTCGAAGCTGCCGTCCGCATCGGGATCGCAGCACACGCCGTACGTGACGTCGCCGAGCTGGCCGGGGAAGGACCCGAGGTAGGGGATGAACGCCTGCCAGAGCGCTGGAATCCCTTCGTTGGTTTCGAACGTATAGCGGTCGCTCATGCCCGCGATCAGCCGCGTGCCGGCGGTCTCGAAACGTGACGGCATCACGTCGACGATCTTCAGTTCTTTCATGCGAAGCGGCTCCACAACAGACAATCCGTCGAGCGTGCGCCGTGCCCGCACCTCCTCGGGCGTCATGCCGAAGAGATCGCGGAAGGCGCGCGTAAACGCCTCATGGGAGCCATAACCGGCATCGAGCGCCACGTGCAGGATGTCCGGCGCGCCTTGCGCCAATGCATGCGCTGCGCGCGTCAGCCGCCGCGACCGGACATAGCGCATCACCGGCCAGCCGGTATTCATCGAGAACAGGCGCGAGAAGCCGAAGCGCGTCATGTCGCAATCGGCGGAAATCCTGTCGAGCGTCAGTTCCCTGTCCAGTTCGGTTTCGATAAACCAGAGTGCTTGTCCAACCGGGTGCATGGCGTACCAATGAGGGTGTCGGGTGGACTATATGGTATCGGCGGCCGGGGCATTTGATCGTTCTTGCGCGGCAGCCGCGCTGCACAAATGCACATCGCCACGCCGGTCGGCGTGGCGATGATCGACGGGCTGCTGCGGTTCAACCCAGCGGCCAGTTCAGGATCGCGATGCCGTCGTTGTAATCCCCATCGCCGCCATCCTCCGACCCGACGAGCCCGAAGTAGGTCTTCTTGAAGATGTCGACCTGGCGCGAGCCGATCTTCGACGGCTTGCCGTTCGCCGTCACGACCACGCGCACCTTGCCCTTGCCCGAGTTCACGATCTGCGTGTTCAGGTTCGCGTCTTGCGTGCCGGCGCCCTGGAACGTCGCGGCCGGTGTCGGGTTGTCGTCGACGAAGACCTCGATCGTCTGCGGTGCCGACGAGTTGACCAGCGCGGTCACGCCGAACGCGATGTTCGGCGGCAGGTTGAAGATGCCGTCGCGTTCGCCGCCGGTCGGCGCGGGCGCCGGCTGCACGGGCTGCGGCGTCGCCTTCGAGAAATAGTTGACGACTGCGCCCACGCCGAACTTGGCGGCCGCGCCGGGCAGCACGCCGGGCGCGCCGGCCCACGTGACCGTGCAGGCGACGACTTCGCCCGCCGCATCGGTCTTCACCTTGTTCTGCCAGCTGCCGACGTCGAAGCTGTACGGGATCGTCGCGATATCGACGAACACGTCGTATTGCGGCAGTTTCTCGACCAGCTGCGCGGTCATGAACTGACGCATCCGGTCGAGCACGGCCTGGTCGCCGTTGGCTTGTACGGCGGTGGCGTCGTTGCCGGCGAGTTGCAGCAGCGCATATAGATCGTCATGGGTAAATGGTTGTGACATGTCGTCCTCGTCTCGATGGAATATCTCGCGTTGCGCAGCCGGTGACCGGGGTCACCGTGCCGCGCGCGGCGCAAAGCGTGGGACTGCTTGAAAGTTTCGCAATGTGTGGTTGGCCCCGTCGCCATCGCGAAGCTGCGTGACTGCCGCCGATCAGCCGAGCGGCCAGTTCAGGAACACGATGCCGTCGTTGTAGTCGTCGTCGGCGCCGTCTTCCGAGCCGACGATCCCGAAGAACGACTTCTTGAAGAGGTCGACCTGCCGCGAGCCGAGCCGCGACGGCTTGCCGTTCGCCATCACGATCACGCGCACACGGCCCTTGCCGGAGTCGAGCACCTTCGTGCCGAGGTTCTGGTCCTGCACGCCGGCGCCCCTGAACGTCGCGGCGGGTGTCGGGTTGTCGTCGATGTAGATGTCGATCGTCTGGTCGTTCGCCGCGTTGGTGAGCGCGGTGACGCCGAACTTGATGTTCGGCGGCAGGTTGAACGTGCCGTCGCGTTCGCCGCCGGCCCCTCCACCGATGTTGCCGGTGCCCGGATTCCCGCTGCCGTGCGACGACGATTGCGCGGCGGTTTCACCGATCGCGGACAGGCTCGCGTACGAATCGATATGCATCGCGCTGCCGCGCACGCTTTTCCACTGGCCTTTCACGAACGTGACGCCGCTGCCGGCATCGATCGTCGCGACCAGCGTGAACGGCATGCGGCCGGTGCTTTCCGGCACCTTCGACGAATACGTGAAGCAGCCGTCCGCGACGACGCCTCGATCGGTCGCGATCGCGAAGTAGATGCCGGGGAAGTTGTTGCCGGTCGCGTACGGCGTCGGCACGTTGAGGATGACCTGCAGCTTGCCGTCACGAATCTCCGCCTTGGCGATGTCGATATACAGGCCGGGGATGTCGACGTAGGTTTCCGACGTCACGACGGGCGCGCTGACGATCGAAGCCGAAAGGAGCGGCATGGAAGTCTCCGGTGATGACACGGTTCTGGGATGGCGGCGTGAGGGGGCGCCGAACGCGGCGCGAACCCGCCGGCCGGCGCGGACGCGGCCAGCCGGCGGTGGTCGGTCGTCGATCGCGTCAGGTCAGCCGATCGGCCACTGGAGCACGACGATGCCGTCGTTGTAGTCGCTGTCGTGGCCGTCTTCCGACACGACGATCCCGAAGTTGACCGTGTACGGCGAGCCGTCCGACTTCTTGCCGTTGACCGGCGCGAGGCGCGCGTCGGTGGCCGACGGCTTGCCGTTGACCGACACTTCGAAGCGGAGCTTGCCGTTGCCGGAATTCAGCTTGACTTCACGCGGGCCGTCGCGCGTCGTCAGCTTGTGATACGCGGCGGGTTCGGTGCTGTCACCGATAAACAGCTTGATGTGCTGCTGCTCGGCGGCATTCGCGAAGAAAATCGCACGGAAATCGGTATTCGGCGGAATCGAAAACTCGCCGGCACGATTGGAAGACGTTTGAGAGTCGGCCATGCTTGCCTCCTGAGGTTTGTTGGATAAGGCGTGAGCGCTGTCGCGCAAACGTTTGCCGTTTGAAACGCGACGGTTAAAGCATGGCGAAAAATAAATAAAAAAATATTCGAACGGGAATGGTTATTGTTCAGTAAATCGAAAATCAAGGTTAATCGATTTAATGAATTGCAGTTAATGAATCGATTTTCGATGTATTCGGGAAATTATGTCGATGCGCGTATCGTTTTCGTGAACGATGCGGCCCGTAGCGCGGCGAGAGCGTGGCGGGCAGGTGCAGCGGACAATCGGGCTTCGGAGCAGACGCTCGGCGTTCGCATATGGCAGCGTTTCGTTTCAACATCAGCATCTCGGTCGTGGCCGCGCCCACCGGCCACCGTCGAACGCCCGCACCGAAGCCCGATCGCAAGGGGAAGGGGTGCGACACCGGCGAAGAGGATGGACCGACTCACTCCGAACATGAATAGGACCTCACCGGCGCCGCACCCGTGAAGCATATCGACGGGGCAGGCCGTCGCCTATCGGACTGGACTGATTTTGCGCCCGCACTGAGTGCCGGCAAAAACCGCGAATCCCGAGCGCCCGGTTGACAGCCCCGGTCGCCCTGTGATCTGATTCCGGCCATGCAAGCCGCCCAGTCCCTCTTCTCGCTACGACTACTCGCCCGTTTCTCCGGGCTGGGTCTGCGGCTGCGCGCTTTCCGTCTGCTTCTGTCCTGAAGCGCCAGATTTTCCCCGTATCACCGACCTGGCCCCGGTTGTCGACCGGCGCCTGAGTTCGTCTTTTTTCCGTATCGCTCCGCTCCGTCCCGGTCGCTCAACCGCCAAGGCCGTCGTTCGCCGTACCGCTTTGCCGTTTCATCGCTGTCACCGCTGCGCGCGCAGCCGGCCACACCCGCCGAGGGCCGCCGCGACGCGGTTTCCCGACATACCGACCGAGGACCGAACATCATGATGCTGAAGAACCCCGCGACGAAGTACCGACCGTTTACGCCCGTCAACCTGCCGGACCGCATGTGGCCGTCGCGCACGATCACGCACGCGCCGATCTGGATGAGCACCGACCTGCGCGACGGCAACCAGGCGCTGTTCGAGCCGATGGACGCCGCGCGCAAGATGCGGATGTTCAAGACGCTGGTCGCGATCGGCTTCAAGGAGATCGAGGTCGCGTTCCCGTCGGCGTCGGAAACCGATTTCAACTTCGTGCGCGAGCTGATCGAGGGCGGCCACATTCCCGACGACGTGACGATCGAGGTGCTCACGCAGGCGCGCGACGACCTGATCGAGCGCACGTTCGAGTCGCTGCGCGGCGCGAAGCGCGCGATCGTGCACCTGTACAACGCAACCGCGCCGGAATTCCGCAAGATCGTGTTCGGCCTCGAGCGCGACGGCGTGAAGCAACTCGCGGTGAACGCGGCGCGCACGATCAAGCGCTGCGCCGACGCGGCGACCGACACGCGGTTCACGCTGCAATACAGCCCCGAAACCTTCACGGCCACCGAACTCGACTTCGCGAAGGAAGTCTGCGATGCCGTCTTCGACGTGTGGCAGCCGACGCCCGAGCACAAGGCGATCGTGAACCTGCCGGCGACCGTCGAAGTCGGCACGCCGAACTTCTACGCGGACCAGATCGAGTGGATGCACCGCAACCTCGCGCGTCGTGATGCGCTGATCCTGTCGGTGCATCCGCACAACGATCGCGGGACCGCGGTCGCGGCGGCCGAACTCGCGGTGATGGCCGGCGCCGACCGCATCGAGGGCTGCCTGTTCGGCAACGGCGAGCGCACCGGCAACGTCGATCTCGTGACGCTCGCGCTGAACCTGTACACGCAGGGCGTCGACCCGGGCCTCGACTTCTCGCAGATCAACGAAGTCGCGCGCACGTCGGAAGAATGCACGCAATTGCCGATCCATCCGCGTCATCCGTATGTCGGCGATCTCGTGTTCACCGCGTTCTCCGGCTCGCATCAGGACGCGATCAAGAAGGGGTTTGCCGTGCAGAAACCCGACGCCGTGTGGGAAATGCCGTACCTGCCGATCGATCCGAGCGATCTCGGCCGCACCTACGATTCGATCATTCGCGTGAACAGCCAGTCGGGCAAGGGCGGTATCGCGTACCTGCTCGAACAAGGCTACGGCGTCGCGTTGCCGCGCCGTCTGCAGGTCGACTTCAGCGCGGCCGTGCAGCGCCTGACCGACGACAGCGGCCACGAGGTGACGAGCGCGCAGATCTGGTCGCTGTTCCAGCAGGAGTATGTGGCGGGCGATGCGCCGCTGCGTTATGTCGGCCACGAGCTGACCGAGCGCGACGGCCGCGAGACGATCGTGCTGACCGCGGACGTGCACGGCGAGCGCCGCGTGCTGCGCGGCGAAGGCAACGGCCCGCTCGACGCGCTGATGCACGCGCTGCGCACGCCGCTGCGGATCCAGCACTATGAGGAGCGCGCGCTGTCGCAGGGCGCCGATGCGAAGGCGATCGCGATCGCCGAGCTGGCCGGCACGGGCGTGCGCGGCAGCGCGTTCGGCGTCGGCATCGATGCGAACCTGACGACCGCGTCGATCCGCGCGGTGATCAGCGGCATCAACCGCGCGTATGCGCGCGCGGACGAGGCGGTGCAGGCGACGTTCTTTGACGTGGCGCGCGCGGTGAAGGCCGTGGCGTAAGTCGAGCGGTGATGAGTGCGCCGGTGTGACGCAAGCCTGACAACCCTGACAGGCGATGACTTCACATAACGAGCGTATCGTGCAAGCGGCGCGCGGGTCCGTTTTATCGCGCCCATCACCACGAGGAATGTGTCATGTCGAAACAAGATGCCCTGCGGGGCGATATCAAGGGGCAGGCCCAGGCGGCGGACCGCCACAACCTGGCGCGGCCGGCCGCGAACGGCGCGCTGTGGGCGCGCGGGCTCACGACGCAGCGGGTCGCCGACCTGTTCAGGACCTTGCCGGGATTGCCGGGGCACTGGATGCAGTTGCAGAACGAGGTCAACGCCGGGAATCGCTATTTCTACGGCGTCCAGAACGGCAGCGTGACGACCGAGGAAGGCAAGGCGCTGATCCGCTGGATCGCCAACGCGGTCGTGAGCGCCGCCGAGCATGCGTCGTTCGACTTCACGTTGCAGCAGCTGCGTTTCACGGCCGACATGGGCTGGCTCAAGCTCCAGCGTGTCAACGGGCGCGTGATGGTGTTCTCGCGGCCGTGAGCCGGGCGCCGGGCCGACGCTGACGGCAGGTCGTGCATCGAGAAGTGTGCAGGTGAATGTGATGCGGCCGTCGACGGGATGCCGTCCGGCTGCGTCGCTCTATTGCTCGGCAGCTTTCCCTCGTCAAGCCGGCTTTTCGGTTTTCCCTATTTCGCCGTTGCCGAAATAGGGAAGCGAACGAAATCGTCGCCGCACTCGCGGCGCTTGCGCACGAACCGGCAGGAAGGGCGCTTTCTGATCCATTGCGTGACCTTCGACACGATGAACGGGCTGCCGGGTGATGTCACGGAGCATTGTTGCGGCGGCGATCCGCGCTCGCCGGTGTCCGCGTATTCTGCTTCCCGCATGCAATCCTCCGGACGCGCATTCGCGTCGACGAGTTTCGGTGAGCGGACAGGTAACGGCACGTACGCGCTCAGGGACGTGCTTACCGATGAAAGCGTGATCGTGCCGGCAAGACGACGTTTTCCGGGACCCGGTCATCAATCAGGGTATCCCGCGCGTTGACCGTCGATGAAATGACAGTTGCGCCGCAATCCGATCAAGCCCAAACCTACCAACGCTGAGCGCGCCCATCGCGCCCGGCCGCCCACGTTTTCCTGGTGGTGCGGCTAAGACCGGTCCGATTGCCCACATGCGCGACACAGGCGATGCTGTCGGGATTTGAGGGAATCCTTGCATGGGTCTGCTGATCATCGCGATATGCGTCACCGTCGCCATATTCTTCGTATTGTGACCGGCGCCGATCGACGCGGCTCGTGCGCGTTCCATGACAGAAGGGGGGCCTTGTCCGCGATGTCCAATCGAATTCGCAAGCTGGCGATCGCCGCCGCCGGCTGCATGCTGGCGGCGGCGGCCGGTGCCGCTGATACGGCGCGCTGGCCTGGCGCGTCGGGCGGTGAGTCGCGCGTCGGCGTGCAGGTCAAGATCCAGTCGTTGACGCGCGACGATGCGCGCAACATTCGCGACACCGGCTTCGCGTTCGTCCGCTTCGGCGCGTGGGCCGAACGTCTGGATCAGGCGGCTTATCGGGCGCAACTCGACGAGGCGTTCGCGGCCGCACGTTCCGCGGGCCTGCCGGTGCTGTTGACCGTGCGCGCGCTGGGTCCGCTCGTGCCGGCGCACGACGCGAAAACGAAGACGGACGCGCTCGCGCTCGCGGGCCGCCGGATGGCCGATGCGATCGCGGCGCTGGCCGCGCGGCATCGGCACGACCTGATCGCCGTCGAACTCTGGAACGAACCCGACCTCGCGCGCTACTGGCCGACCGGCGATGTCGCGCGGACCTTTCCACCATTCGCCGTAGCCTTGTGCCGCGCGCTGGCCGACGCGGCGCCGGGCGTGCCGGTCGTCGGCTTCGGGTTCGCGCGCGCGCCGCTGCCGGGCAGCGTGCCGGACCGCTTGCTGGCGGGCGTGCATGCGGCCGCACCGGGCTGTCTGGACGCTGTGTCGTACCACGCGTACGGGATGACGCCCGCGCAGATTCGCACGGCCGCGCGCGACATCGACACGCGCTATGGGCTGCCGGCCATCGTGACCGAAGTCGGCGCGGCGTCGACGGGCGGCGATGGCGAGCAGCGGCAGGCGCATCGCCTGCGCGCGCTGCTCGATGCGCGCGGCGAACTGCATACGCCGCTGATTTCGGTTTACGAGTGGGCCGATACCGCAAGCGCCGGCGACGCGGCGCAACGCGCCTACGGCGTCGTGCATGCGGACCGGTCGCCGAAGCCGGCGCTCGACGCATTGCGTGCCGCGCTGCGCACGGCGCCGCTTCCCCGGTAATCAGGGCGACCTCGGTCCCGTGCGGACCGACCACAGCGCGACGGCCAGTAGCGCGACGCTCGACAGGTGCCGCAGGTAGCTGCCGAGATCGGGCTCGAACAGCATCGACACCGCGACATGGCCGAGCACCACGCAAGCCAGCAACTCGCCGTCGCGTGCGGGTGCGATCGCGTGGCCGTCGATGCGCCGCACCGGCAGGCGGCGCCACGCGGCGCAGAGAAACAGCGCGATCAGCGCCTGCATCGCCCAGCCCTTCGGATCGAACGAGAAAAACACCGGCAGGTTGAGCCGGACGACCGAATACGCGTAATTGCCGACGAAATGCACGAAGGAATCGGGCGGCAGCGGATTGTAGAAACTCGTGCGCGCGCCGAACGGCGACGAATAGACGAGATAGTCGACCGCGAGGTCGCGCGGTTGCTGGAGCAGCGTATAAACGCCGTTCGGCAGCGCGACCAGCACCGCGACGAACAGCAGCGCGCCGGCCACCCTCGGCAGCATGGACACGCGCCGGAATACCCACGCCGCGAACGCGATCGCGAGAATCAGCGCGAAGTAGCTGCGGATCGTCGCCGCGTAGGCGAGATACAGCACGGCAACGATCAGCATCCGCCGCGCCGTGCCGCGCAGGTGCGCGACGGCGAGCACGGCGATCGACATCGCGGCGACGATCGTATCCTTGCTCGCGACGAACAGGTTGAAGAACAGGCACGGCGCGATCAGCGCGAGATAGATGACGAGCCCGCCGAGCCGGCGCGTCTCGCGCAGCGCGATCCAGATCGTCGCGACGCCGAGCGCGACGACGAACACGGCGGTGCCCGCGCTGCCGAGCGCCTGGTACAGCTTGCCGACCGCGTCGAACGACGAGCCGTCGTAGGTCGAGCTGCCGCCGATCTGGGTCTGGATCTTGTCCGCATCGCGGAAGATGAATTCCGGCAGCAGCGCGCGTGCATTCGCGTAGACGCCCACGTACAGCAACGCGACGAGCGCCGCGATCGCGTCGCGCAGGCCGGGACTCAGCAGCGGCCCGCTGCGGATCGCGCTTCGGATGACGTTACGCAGCATGGCCGGCTCGAGTGCGCTTGCCGCGCACGGCGGGCAGGCGCGACGTGACGATCCACGCGAGCCACGCCGTTACCGCGATGCTCGCAACCAGATGGGCGCAGGCCGCGCCGAGCTCATGTTCGCTTTGGACCAGTGCGATCGACATCGGCACGCATGCAACCGTTAGCGCGGCGATCACGCATGCGACCGTGCGCCCCGCACGCAGCGCGACTGCCGCCGCCCACAGCACGTCGGCGGCAGCACGCAGGACGAACGACGGCAGCAGGATCAGCAGGAGCACGGTCGACCGCGCATCGTCGCCGCCGTGCGCAAGCCGGAAGAGCCACGGGTGGGCGAGCGCGATCGCGAGCGCGGTGGCGCCGGTCAGCAGGAGCGACGCACGCAGGGCCCGTGCGAGCTCGGCGCGGAACGCGGGCGCGGCCGCGTGCACGCTGTCGAGCACGCGCACGACGCGTGGCGCGGCGACGGCGACGACGGTCGCCGACGCGACCGTCTGGATCGCATTGGCGATCGACCAGACGAACACATAGTGGCCGAGCGCGTTTGCATCGAGCTGCGCGGACGCGACGAAGCGCTCGAGATACTGCAACACCGACAGCAGCAGCAGCGCGACGAAAAACGGCACACCGTCGCGCCACACCGGGGCGAGCCGCACGTGCGTCGCCGACAGCGCGGGCATGGCCGGCAAGCGGCGCGCGGCGCCGGCGATCAGGATCCAGCCGATCGCCACGACCAGCACGTCGGCGGCGATCCAGATCGCGAACAGATCCTCGACCGACGCGATCGCGCGCAGCGTCAGCGCGCCGATCGCGACGCCGGCCCATGCACCCGTGCGGACGAACAGCAGCCAGGATGCGGCGCGCGCGCGATGCAGCGAGAACAGCCACGTATTGACTTCGAGCGCGGCATGCTCGGCGCACGCCACGAGCGCGACGAGCAGGAGCGGGACGTCGCGCAGCGCGCCGGGCGTGGCGATCGGCAGCGTGGCCACGCCGCAGAGCAACGCGTAGACCCCGGCGTACAGCACGGACAGGCGCATGCAGGTCCGCACCGCGTCGTGCGGATCGGGGCCGGCCAGCCGGCGGTTGATCTCGGTGCTGAAGCCGAGCCCCAGCACCTTCGACGCGACGACCGACATCGCGAGCGCGAAACCGTACGCGGCCACCGCATCGAAGCCGAGCGTGCGCGCGACGACGATCGTCAGCATGAACTTCAGCCCGAGCGCGCCGACGCGCAGCGTGAGGCGCAACCATGCGGCGCTCATCGCGTTGCCTCGCGGTCGAGCGCATCGCGCAGTGCGGCGACGATCTTTCCGCGTTCGCGCGCGAGACAGGCGAGCCCGGCGTCGGCCTGCATCCAGAAGCGGCTCAGTGCATGGGGTGCGAGCAGCGTGTCGCACACCGCGCCCGCGTCGAAATCGGCCGCGTTCGCGACCCAGTGGCCGACGCCGAGATCCGCGTAGGCGCCGAAACCCTTGCGCTCGTAGCTCAGGTGGTACGCGGGCACGCCGTGCAGGATCGCTTCGAGCGCACCGTGCAGACGCACCGACACGACCGCGTCGGGGGTGTCGTCGGCGAGCACGTCCTTCAGCGTGCGCGTGGCGTCGAATCCGCGTTCACGGTAGTACGCGGCGTCGTCGTTGCCGCGACCGGTGCTCTGCACCGCGAACGTGATGCGGCAGAGCGTACCGAGCCGCTCGATCAGCGCGTCGGTCGCCGCGAGATAGCGCGCGCGTTGCGCGTCGCTCCACGCCGGCGGGCGTCGCAGCACGAATGCGACGTGGGCGGGCGTCGACGCGGCTGCATGCGTGCGCATCCGCAGGTCGTTCGCCCGGTGCGCGAATTCGAGCACCGCGAGATCGGGGGCGCGGCGCGTGTTCGCATTGGCGGCGAGCAGCTCGGCCGAGCGGTCGTCGCGCACGAACACGGCGTCGAAGCCCGCGAGCAGCGACGTCAGGTGCGCGGCGAGCACCGGACTGCCGGCAGCCGGCCCGATGCTCTGCGGCAGATAGACGGCCGGCTTGGCCGCCGCGCGGGCCGCGCGCATCTGCACGAGATGCCCGGCCTCGAGCTTGAGCGCTTCGACCGCGTTGCGCGCGCGCAGATAGCCGCCGCCGACGCCGACGATCAGGTCCGCACGACGCAGCAGCGCACGCAGCCCGGCGAGCGCCGGGTTCGCGCCGACGGGCAGTGCGGCCATCGCCGCGCCGATCAGGCGGCCGGCGCCGCCGGCCGCGAGCACCGGCGCCGGATGCACGTCCGGGTAGCCGGGGAACGACGCGGGATCGGCCGCGACGATCGAGACCTGCGTGTCGGGGCCGAACGCCTCGCGCAGCAGTGCGACCGACAGGTCGACGAGCAGTCCGTCGCCGGAGTTGCGTGCGCTGTAGGCGTGCAGCAGCACGACGTGAACGGAGCGTTTCATCATGCGTGTTCCTGGAGAAGCGCGCGATAGACGGCGAGCGTGCGGTCGACCATCGCGTCGGCCGAGAAATGCGGGGACGCTTGCGCGCAGCGATCGCGCATCATGCGGAATGCGGCCGGGTGCTCGACCAGCCGGCTGACCGCCGCGGCGAACACGGTCGGATCGTCGTCGTTCGGCACGGTAAGGCCGACGTGGTGCGCGGCGATCAGTTCGGCCGCGCCCGCGACCTGGGTCGCGACCATCGGCACATGCGCGGCGACGGCTTCGAGGCAGACGTACGGAAAGCCTTCGTAGCGGCTCGGCAGCGCGAGCAGGTCGAATGCGGCGAAGTAGCGGCGCGCGTCGTCGACGCGGCCCGCGACGTACAGGTTCAGCGGCAGGTCGCGCGCCTCGTCGCCCGCCGCGCGGGCGAAATCGCCGGACCCGATCGCGACGACCTGCACGCGGCGGCCGTGGCGCCGGTCCAGCGCGCGTGCAATGCGCACGAGGCGGTCGACGCCCTTCTGATGATCGAAACGGCCGACGAAGCCGACGACGAACGTGTCGTCGGCGAGCCCGAGCGCGATGCGCGCGGCCTGGCTCGCGAGCAGCCGCGGCGGCGTGACGCCGTTCTCGACGACGCGAATCCGTTGGTGCGCAATGCCGAGTGCTTGCAGGTGATCGGCCTCGTCCTGCGACACCGCGATCACCGCGTCCGAGCAGGCATTGCCGAGCACGCGCTCGATGCCGCCGTAGAACGCGCGCTTCGCAGGCGACAGCGCCGGGTTCAGCGTATAGACCGCGTGCGGCGTGTAGACCTGCTTCCACGGCCCGCGACACAGCCGCGCGAGCGCGCCGGCTTTCGAGCTGTGGCTGTGCACGATGTCGGGCCGCAGCTTGCGCAGCAACCGCCGCAACGCCAGTGCGCCGCGCAGGTCGTGCAGGCCGACCGCGCGTTGCAGCGGCAGCCGGTGGAACGCGTGACATTGCGCGGCGGCGGCGGACAGCATGGTTTCGTCGAAGCGTTCGCCGAGCGGGGCGATCAGATGAATCTCGACGCCCGGGCGTGTCCGCAGGCCTGCGATCAGGTCGCTCAGGTGCACGGCGACGCCGCCGCCGGCTGCTTCGACGACCAGCGCGATGCGCGTCGGCCGTGCGGCGCGGGCAGCGGGCGCGGCCAGGTTCGATGTGGGGCGGGCGGCCGTGCGCGTGGCGGGCGGCGGAGCAAGTTCGATGTCGGTCATGCGGACCTCCGGAGCAGGCGTTGAAGGGCCGCGCGCAGACGGGCCGGATACGTGCAGCGCGTCCCGCACGTGTAGCGATAGGCCTCGTAGCGATAGCTGCCGTATTTCGAGCCGAATGCGGACGCGCCCGAGCGCGGATCGAGGCCGTTCAGCACCACGCCCAGCGAGCCGGCGGGCCGTTGCGGCAGCCGTCGCGCGGACTCGACCAGTTCGCCGGCGCGGGTCGACCCCGCGCGGGCGACGAGCAGGGTCGCGTCCGCGTGCGTGTCGAGCCAGGTCGCGTCGGCGACCGCGAGCAGCGGCGCGGCATCGACGATCACGAGG